>NZ_CDRJTB010000003.1:0-163034 GCF_976954365.1 Paenibacillus sp. Marseille-Q9583 | reverse complement strand
GCATTATTTTAAAATTCATATTATTTTGTATTCTGTTACTTCTTCATCGTAATAGTCCACTTCCTTAGAGATGTTTTCCGGCAAAGTGACACAAAAGAGCCCCAGCAGATAAGCTGAGACCCCTTTGTTCGATACAAGCTAAGCTTGAGTTCATTTCACGCAGATAATAGTTTACTTCTGCCCTTTTTCTAATAATGCAAGGATTATGGTAACCGCCTCTGCTCTTGTTGCCTTCTGGTTAGGTGCAAATTTATTCTGCCCTACACCATTCACAAGGCCTGATTTCGCTGCTGCTGCAATATACGGCACTGCCCATGCTGGTACATCCTTAGCATCATTGAAGGTTAATGTCGCTTTAGGATCTATTGTAATACCAAGAGCGCGAACAACCATAACTGCTAATTCTGTACGTGTTAGCTCCTGTGTAGGACGGAATGTTCCATCATCATAGCCACTGATAATTTGCAGAGATACAGCCTGTGCCACAAAAGACTTAGCCCATGCTGGAATCTTCGCAGAATCCTTAAAGCTTGAAGTGTCACCATTCTCCGGCAATTGCAATGCACGTGCCAGCATTGTGATAAATTCAACCCGATTTACTTTCTGATTCGGACGGAAAGTATCATCCGGATAACCACTAACGAAGCCAGCTGCTACTGCTTTCTCGATAACAGCAGCCGCCCAGTGATTGCTAGTATCTGTTAAAGATGGCTTACTAACTGGCTTCACAGTTGGTGAAGCCACCGTTGTCGGCGCTGGTGTAGCTGTTGGCGCTACTGTTGGTGCTGGTGTTGCTGTCGGTTTTGTTGTTGGTGCTGTTGTTGGCGCTGTTGTTGGCGCTGTTGTTGGCGCTGTTGTTGGCGCTGTTGTTGGTGCTGTTGTTGGCGCTGTTGTTGGTGCTGTTGTTGGTGCTGTTGTTGGCGCTGTTGTTGGTGCTGTTGTTGGCGCTGTTGTTGGCGCTGTTGTTGGTGCTGTTGTCGGTTCAGGTGTTGGGTTTACTACAGATTCCTTAACAATACCAAACTCTTCAAGAACGTATGGTTTAGCATCATTAACATTTTGATCGATCTCATAAGATACAGCTGTCAGCTTCCCTGCATCTACAGTGATACCAACAAAGGTTTGAACTTGACCGCGTTTTGGACGCGTAGCATCACTTGGGTCCGCTCCGTATTTAGCGGCTGTATTCTCATTGGCTACTTCAAAGAGATTATAGTAAGCATCTCCCAATTCTTTCTTCATGTTCTTATAGTAAACCTTCGCTCCTGCCGTAGCTGGAATCAGATAGATTGTTCCATCTGGGTTTACTGTGTACTCTACCGTTTGACCATTGAAGCTTTCCTTGATTTTCACTGTGTCTGCTGCAGTTCCGTCAGCCTTGATTGGCTTGGTTCGTGCATAGATATGATCGTGACCTTGAAGCACCAGGTCAATACCCAGTTCAGCCATCATTGGAGCGACTTTCGCTCTTTCTCCATTAGCGCCCATAATATCTTTGTCAGTAGCGTGGTTAGAGGTTGTGTATGGTCCTTTATGCATAGCGACGATAATCCACTTCGCTCCAGCAGCCTTCGCTGCTTTTACATCGGCCTTCATCCAATCCAACTGTGCTTTGCTGAAATTAGCATATTCATCCGAATTCTCATTCGTGTTCAAGACTATAAAGTGCGCATTGCTGTAATCATAGGAATAGTATGCTCCTGTTTCTGTTGGTGAGCCTGCAGCTTCCTTAATATTGTAGTGCTCATAGAAGGCATTCGCTTTATCCTCATGGTTCCCCGCAACTGGAACAATAGTCGTATTGAGCAAGGTTTCCTGCGAATGGCCAAGCAACCAATTCCATTGTGATTCATTGGTTCCAGTATCTACGATATCTCCGTTAATCGCCACAAACTCAGCATTCGGGAATGTCGTAAGTGCTTTTGCCATCGTTTCTCCAGAAAGAATAGCCTCATCTTCGGTCTTAGCTTGTGTGTCCGCCAGATCGATGAAAGTAAATGCACCTGTCTTAGCAGCTGTTTCGAAGGTTCCCACTGCACTCCACAATCCCAGTGCTTTATCACCTACACGAAAGTAGTATTTCGTATCAGCCTTAAGGCCAGAAGCTTCAGCTTTATGAACTAATTCATCCTTAGAATTTCTGGAAACAGCTGAACGTCCTGTAAACTCAGCAGCTTTTGTAAAGTCTGGAGTAACGCCCGTGTTCTCTACAACCTGCAGGTCGCTTCCTGAAGATTTCAACGCTGTATACCAAGTGAATCCTTTCGCACTCACTGGGTCGCCATTAAAGGTAACTGTAACTTTTTTGATAGAATCGGTAGAAGCAATTTTAGCTTCAGAATTGGTTCTGTCACTTACAGCTTTGATAACAAATTGATAGGTTTGGTTCGGATTAGTATTTTCTACAGTGTAACTATAAGAAGTTTGACCTTCCGTATTAGGAACACTGACCGTCCAGTTTGCAGATACTAGATCATTTTGCTCATAAATGCGATATCCTGATACCGGTGCACCGGATGCAGGCGCATCCCAAGTTAACGTGATTTTACCGCCATCTGCTACAGTAGCTTTTGCATTTTGCACAGGTTTAACAGCTACGTCAGACTTATGAATGCTGTATTTATCATACAAGTCAGTAGATCCACCAGTTGTCGTGGTGTAGGCTTCGTATGAAAATTCATTATTCGTTACAGTCATTCCTGTGAACATTTCCTTACCAGGCTGCTCGTATTTAGCTGCAAAAGGAAACGGACCTGCGCCAACATTATATTTTTTATTACCCGCTGCATTTGTAATCAGGTATAACGTACCCTTAGGATCAGTTACCACTCCGTTTTTGTCCGGCTTAATATCCGTCAACGGCTGATTGTTGTACATTTGATAGCTTCTAGTATAGGTGTGGTCATGTCCTCCGATAACCATGTCAATACCAAGCTCATCAAATACCTTTGTCAAATTAGCTCTGTAATAGAGTACATCTGTATCATTTGTGTGACTGGCAACTGAATAAGGTGATTTATGCAAAAGCACAACCTTCCACTTCTGATCGCTTTTCGCGGCTTCACTGCGCAGCCACTCTACTTGTTTTTTGTAAATTTCGTTATTCTCAAGACTCGAGCTAGCACCATAATATTCTGTATTAATAACCATAAAGTGTGCTGAACCGTAGTCAAAAGAATATACAGAGCCATCTGGTTTTGCGCCCGTATTCGAGACATTAGGTAAATTAAAATGAGTTGTGTAATTGCTATAACTCTTACTTTCATGATTACCTACCAGTGGAACCAATGGAATATTTGCTAGAATATCCTTTGGTTTATTGAAGAACCATCCCCATTGCTCCTCAATATCACCGTTGTCTACTAAATCACCAGAATTCAGAATGAATTCACTTGTCGGGAATTTAGCCAATCCCTCTTGAAGGGTATGATTCCAAATATCAAAATCACCTTCAGTTGTTCCTTGAGAGTCCGTTGTATATAAGAACTTAAATGCCTGATTACTAGAGCTTTCTGTTGTAAACGTTCCGATGTCACTCCAATTGTCAGCTTGTCCATCCCCAGCACGGTAAGCATACTCCGTTCCCGGCTGCAGATGATCAGCAATGACCTTATGACTAGTCAATACAACTGGTTTTTTAGCTGACTTATCCGCTTTTGTCATATACACGCTTGTTGTAACCGATGTTCCTTCGTAAGATTGAGCACCTACCGTGAACTGACCGTCCACTAATTTAGAAGCTTCTACTACTTCAAGCTTGGTACCCGTCACACTCTCAGGTGCATACCAGTTGAATCCCATACTAGTCTGAGGGTTTCCGTTAAAAGTCAGTGCGATGGACTCAGGCTTACCAACTCCAGGTTCTACAGGCTCTACTACCGGATAAGCAATCAGGTTCATATCCCAATAGAGGTCAGAGCTACCATCACTCGATTGATGCACCTCAGCTGAAAGCTCATTACTTCCATCCTTCAAGTTAGCCTTTACTACTTCGGTAAGGTCTACCTTGGTATATTCGTTTGGATCACTTAAGTTAGTTGAACTTTTTGTTTGAAAATTAATTTCGCCCGCTGGCATAGCCTCACGGTAAATTTCTTTACCGTTCAAATATAGTATAGCTCCGTCATCAAATGCGAAGTTACCCAAGATTTTATCGGATTTCGCAATCTCTTCCTTATTCACCGTTACGTTTGTCCGGAAGTAAGAAGTACGATATTTCATACTCTTATTAGAACCGTAGCTTATATTTGTGTTCAGAGCACCAAATTGCTTGCTGCTGACTCCGGTTCCATTATCTTTATAACCAAGCGGCGCTTGGCCAGACGCCCATGTTGAATCATCGTACACGGACCGCCATACCGTCGCTTGATCTGTTCCGTGATCTAGATACTTCCACGTAGAATTCCCTGCCAATAATGTAACAGGCTCTAACGATTGTAATTGCAGTAGTCCAGCATCCCCATTGCTGTCTTCAGCATAAGCTGGTATTCCTGTGAATGTAATTCCCAGTACCATAACGAAAGCTAAGGTCATGGATACAGCTTGTTTAAATAACCTGTTCATAATCAGTCTCCCTTACTGTTCTATGAAATGCTTGCATCCATTTATAGTAACTATTAAATATTTTCGCAATGTCTTTATAAACATAGAAGTTTGTAAAGTACATCGTGTATGTATTCTTACAAAAGTGGTTACAGTAACAGCAAGGTTGCCAATCAAGGAGGATAAACATGGACGATACTCATGCTTTTGTAGAAAAAGTACACGACACCCAAAAGAAAGCAGAGAAGAATAAAGAGCATCATGGCAAATCAACACCAAGTCAAAAGCTGCCCAATAAGCAACATAGTAAGTAATTCTGCATTGGAATAGCTCAGAAACAAGCAAAAAACGCCTTCAGTGTCCTTAAAAAGGACGCAAGGCGCTTTTTTTGAGAATAATTTTGATAAATAATAATATGCAACTTTACATTCATATATTTGAAAAAAGCCCGTGCAAGCGCACGGGCTTTCGGTCTGAGCTATTTTAACGGAAAGAGCTTACTAGAATAGACCATGTACAAATTATCATTAGCTATGAATAAATCATCGTAATAAACAGGCTGTTCTCCACCTCTAAACGGACTTGCGAACGAATACAATGTCTTATAACTCTTACGGTCGAGCACAGTCAGTGCAGTTTTGCCTTCAGGTCTTAATTCAGGCACAATAGAAATGTGTTTGTCGTCCAACCGTATTTTGTAGCCTAATGAACTGTTGGATAGGGGAGCAAGTGGGGTATGATTCAGTTGCTCACCGTTACCGTTCAGTACATAGAATCCTGTTTTATTGAAGAACATGAGTTTGCCATCCAAAATGTAGCTTTTGTTCGTTGTTGGAGCAATCTTCTTTGTCCATTTCTCTTTCCCATTTGCACCTAAAGCCACCAGTTGCGAAGTACTCTGGGATATCTTTTTTTCTAAAATATATAGATCATTGTTAAGCTTCAGTATTTGCCCTATTTTTGTAGTTGATTGTAACGGCAAGCTGAATTTTTTCTTGAGATTCCAGTCAAAGACATCAAAGGATACCGGTTTAGCACTATAAAGCTCAGTTTTGAGCACCAATATTTCATTCGAAGTAACATCACAAATCCAATATGAATACTTCTGCGTATCCTTGCTACTAAAATTTTTCTTCCAAGCTACTTTACCATCCAAATTCACCGCTGTGATTTCGTCCCTATCAGTCACGATTATCTTATTATTAATTATACTAAGTTCGAATACAAAATCAGGGAATAACGTCTGCCATTTCATTACCCCCTTAGGGCTAATCGAATACAGGAACGTTTCATTCGAGGGGCTTTTCAGTCCTGCTCCAATTACACTGTAGAAGTTTCCTGTTTCGTCAAAAAAAGCACGTGCGCCGTAACCAAATCCCCCATAGATCGGAACCTTCCACTGAATTGTATTCGTCTTAGCATTAATCGTAACGATATACTTAAGAAGCATCTGTTTTTTTTCATTACGAGGACTCTTACCCGAATACGGCACATCGAAGTACAAAAGTCCATTTGCTGTTCCCAGATACTCAATTGTAGAATTGTAAGAAAAATCAGGGAAGGAAATTGGCTCTTGCATCTTCAATTGTTGTTCTGCCCCTGTATTCGGCTCTACAGCTTCCGCATTAGCGGGCATATGGCTTAGCGGTGCTAAAGCAACTATCAACATAATCAGAAGACTCCATACTTTTTTCATCATAACAATAGCTCTCCTTCTATCAAACAAATATTATTACAATCCTTTCTTTAAGTCCTTAATTTTTCCAATTATTAAAATAGACCCTTCTGAAGTTTACCAAAAAAATACAAAGTCTGCCCATTAAAATTTATACTTGCCCTATATCTCAATAAAAAGCAGCAAGCCTCTCCAAAATCGGGAGACTTGCTGCTTTTTATAGTTGACACGTTCATTACTATTTGTAGAGTTATTTATTCCATTTCAGCACATGCACTGCTACTTTCTCCAAATGCGCCTTACTCATCGTTTTATTTGGAGAGCTGATTGTTACATAACGGTCACCCAGCTTATAGGTCAAGAACAACGAATCGGTGGATGGACTATACCATTTAGCTTCGGTTCCGTTAGAAAGCTTTACAGTTTCACCTTTATAATCGTAGGCGTAATCACGAGGAGAAATATTCACCTTCATTTGCTTGAACAGAAAGTTCACACCATCATCTGAACCCACTACTTTTTGAAATGCGTCTCCACTCACCATTTGAGTAGGTGCATAGGCTGTTTCGAAACCTTGGAAATTGGCGAAGGCTTTAACAATCTCTTCTTTCTGAGTGTTGCTGTATTGTACAGGAGCCAGAGAAATAGTGTCAGTCACCGAGCCTCCTGTGCCAAGAATAACCTGATTGTTCACCGCATCAAAGGTCACAGGCACCTTCATCACATCAGCAATCGCACGTACAGGAAGATAGGTTGTATTGTTATACGTAATTGGTGCCAGTGCATTT
Source organism: Paenibacillus sp. Marseille-Q9583 (assembly GCF_976954365.1). Lineage (NCBI taxonomy): Bacteria > Bacillati > Bacillota > Bacilli > Caryophanales > Paenibacillaceae > Paenibacillus > Paenibacillus sp. Marseille-Q9583. The sequence goes on along the minus strand of NZ_CDRJTB010000003.1, from coordinate 156,029 downwards.
CCTTTATTATCAACTGGCGTATAAGCCGTGCCATTCACCTTAAATCCAATGCTGTGATTGAGATATGCCGTAATTTTCTGAAGTTTAGTTCCTGCGTACACACCGGCTGATCCTGTGACTACCATCCCAAACACCATTGTTGCTATAATTATTTTTTTGTTTTTCATAAGTAAGCCCTCCTCGAAAGTTCAATCTTTGTTCTTACTTTAGCTCAAACTAAATAAGATTATGTCTCTAAGTTGTTTCTTACTTGTACCCATTTTGTAATTAAAAAAATCAAGATATCATTCATTTAACCAAAAATAAAAACAGCAACCCGCTTGTCCTAAAAAGGATCGTACGGATTGCTGTTAGATTAACTTTGATACGGCGTTGTAACCTTATACACTTCTGTATATAAAATTTCTCTATAAAGATTGAATTCTTCTACATCGACAGGGTTAGGGTAAGTCATAATTTGAAGCGGTAAATCAGCATTTTCCTCACGCAGAGGGGGCTGCACATACGCATAAGGATTCAAATGGAAGCCCAGTCGCTCATAAAAGCCAATTCTCCGTTGTTCCATTTCACCCAGTGGCGGCTCTACTTCAAGAAGCACAGGCTTGCCCGACTGACGGATATATTCTTCCATCAGCTTTTTACCAATGCCTCCACCTCTTATACTTGGGTCCACGGCAATATGTTCTACAAATCGAAATCCTGGAAACTCCCAGCAAGCTATAAAAGCAATGATTTTCCCCTCAGCATTCACTTCGGTAATCAATCGGTAATGTGGAACATCCAATAACTCCTGTTGTCCCTCATAGGTTCTGATCTCGGAGGTAGGAAAAGAGGCTTCCATAATAGCGAATATTTCATCAAAAGTTGTGTGATTCATAACATAGTTCTCACTTTCTGGATTTATATTTACACAAGTTATCTTAACCTTCTGAACCCTATGATATCAAATTTAAGCATCAAGGTACTAGTACCTGGTACTAGGATAACGTGCTATACTAAGCATAACAGTTATACACATCTTGTTTTATATAGGAGAGGTTCATATTGGATAATCAGCAGTGGATCGCACCTGAGTACTACAATCTCACTTCGGAAATGGAACGACATGCTCCGGAAAAGATTGCGCTTAAGTGGTTGAATGAACAAGGAGACTACGAAGAGATCACTTACGGAGATCTTCGCAAGCAAGCTAACCAGCTTGCCGGAGGGCTCACAGCACTCGGCCTTCAGCAAGGGGATCGTGTTCTTGTAATGGTTCCCCGTCGAATCATCGCTTATGTCATCTATTTAGCATGTCTGAAGCTAGGACTTGCCATTATCCCTTCATCAGAAATGCTTCGCGCCAAGGATTTATCTTATCGTCTGCGGCATTCTGAAGCCAGAGCTGTTATTGCTTGGTCCGAGGTCACTGATGAAGTTAATAAAATCTCAGACGATCTGCCTGCTCTGGCTTACCGTCTTTCTGTATCCGGCGACCCTGACGAGCTCGGTCATGGATGGCTAGATCTGGAAGGCCTAATGATTGATCAACCAGACAAATTCACAGCAGTCGAAAGCCACCGGGACGATATGGCGATCTTGGCATATACCTCTGGAACAACTGGCAACCCTAAAGCAGTCGTTCACAGTCATGGCTGGGGTTATGCTCACTTACGAATCACATCGCCTCAATGGCTCGATATCAAAGAAACCGACACCGTTTGGGCAACAGCAGCACCGGGCTGGCAGAAGTGGATCTGGAGCCCCTTCCTAACCGTCCTTGGTAACGGGGCGACCGGCTTTGTATATAGTGGATCATTTCATCCCAAAAAATATTTGCAGCTGCTACAAGATCACAACATCGAGGTATTATGCTGTACGCCAACCGAATATCGCTTGATGGCCAAATTAGAAAATCTCAATCAGTATGACTTGTCCCACCTTCGCTGCGCGGTTTCCGCTGGAGAACCTTTGAATCAAGAGGTTATCAACACCTTCCAGCGTGAATTCAATATCACGATTCGTGATGGTTACGGTCAAACAGAAAGCACGCTTATTATCGGTACTCTCAAAGATACACCTATTCGAATAGGTTCTATGGGTAAGTCTATTGCTCCAGGTCTAGTTGAAGTGGTAGATGAGGACGGCATTCCGTTACCTGCTGGAGTTGTTGGAGATATCGCAGTGCACTTAAGCATGCCAGCGTTATTCCATACCTATTACAAAGACCCCGGCAGAAAAGAAAGCTCTACTCACGGCGAGTTCTTCATAACTGGTGACCGGGCACGGAAAGATGAAGAGGGTTATTTCTGGTTCGAGGGCCGTGGAGATGACATTATCATTAGCTCGGGCTACACCATAGGTCCTTTCGAAGTAGAAGAAGCCCTTATGAAACATGCTTCGGTTAAGGAATGCGCGGTCGTTGCAAGTCCGGATGAAATCCGCGGACATATCGTTAAAGCTTTTATTGTACTAAAAGATGAGACCGCCGCTTCTCCAGAGCTTGTGAAGGAGCTGCAATCCCATGTTAAAGAGTGGACCGCTCCTTATAAATATCCACGCAAAATCGAGTTCATTCAAGATCTTCCGAAGACGACCTCCGGAAAAATACGGAGAGTAGAGCTTCGTGAGCAGGAGAAACGTGCTGCGCAGGAGTAACATAACAGTAGATATTTAATAAACAAAGAGCAGCTAGTCCGTAATAGGACTGCTGCTCTTCTTTATAGGGTATCAGCTTGTTACTCGGACCAATATTTCGCATCCGGGTTTAGAGCCGCGCCAACTTCGCCCTCTTTTACTAAATCGCAATCGAGGTAACCCTCTTCATCCAGGAAATAAACCTCCTGCTTGTAGAACTCACATAAAGTCTCCAGGAACTTTTCAGGTGATTCATACATGACAATCAGATCCCCAAAATCATGCAGCAGGTCACATACACGTTCCACACCATCTGCAGATTTATAGTAACAAATGAAGTCGCTACCGTAGTTCGTTAAGATCGGCAAGATAACTCCATCCACTTGATGGCCTTTTTCTTCCAATATTCCAGCTAAAATCTTCATCTCTGCTTCATATTCATTAATATGAATTAGACGATACCCTGGAATAAATTCGATCAGACTTGGTTCTTCTTCCTCACTGCTTGTACCAGAAACTGTGTTATAAATGACCTTCAGCAGTTCAGGGGCTTCCGGAAAAATCGCCGTAATCTTCGCTTCATTATCCCCCTTACCTAAGCTGGCAATATAGTCAGGACGTAAGTCAGCGGAAAGCTTAAGATATTCTTGAAATTGTTCTGTCAATTTGTTAGTTTGCATGTTGTCATCCTTTACTTGTTCGAGGAATTCCACATCTTCGTCAGCCAAGCGTCAAAGTCAGCGCCCTTTTCGCCTTCGTAAATATCGTACACGTCGATTCTCATCTTCTTCAGTTTCTCTTTGAAATCTTCGTACGAATGATCTCTTGGCAAGCTCTTCTTGATTCTCAGGAGTATTTTGGATACGCCTTTTACTAGCTCCGGTTTATTCTTGGACGGTGCTTTCACATCTTCGCCGAATGCCTTCAGTTTAAGGTAAGCCGCTTCTTGAACTGTATATACAGGATCGCTCTCCATTAAACGCGTCAGGATATCGATAATTTGTTTGTGGTTAGTCTGTCCTAGTTCTTCAACAGCTTCTAGACGGGCTCTCCAATCCGCAGAGCGGTTGGCAGCTTTCTTTAATTCCTCGTAATTCTCCGGTAGTCCATTATTGTTCAGTTCTTCGATCATTCCGTTCAATCCCCTTCTATTCAAAACTATCTATCTAACATTAACAGTATAACCAACCATTGCGCAAGCTAAGAGAGGAAGATCTTTGCATGACCTTTTCCTTTAAACATATTTCCACAAAATTGGGGTAAAGTATTCGAAAGAAAGTGTCCCGCAACATTCTATAGATTCTTTACGTTAGTTAACTAGAGAAACGTAGATCAAACACACCAAGGAGAGTGACCTAATTGAAAAAACATACCTTCATTCTAGCGTTAACTATTGTATTAAGTGTAATGCTTAGCGCCTGTTCCAGTAGTAACAATGAAGCCGTTGTCGAAACCAATCTGACGTCGAAAGAAATGATCGACGAGATGCTTGCAAAAGTGGAACAGCCTTCATTAATGGAAGTTGAAGAAGATATGGTGGCTCAGCTGTACCATCTAGCTCCATCATTACTTGAAGATTATAGCATTAGAATGCCAATGATGAATGTGAAAAGTAACGAAATTGCCATTTTAAAAGTTAAAGATGCAAAAGATATCTCTACTGTCGAAACCGCCGTCAAAGAGCGTGCGACTGATATTCAAAAGCAATTCGAACAATACCTTCCGGATCAGTATGAGAACGCCCAAAATTATAAGCTGGTCACAAAAGGCAATTACATCTTATTCGTGATTTCGGAGAGTGCTGATCAGCTGGTGACTGAATTCGATACCTTGTTTACTAAAAAATAATTAGCGATGGTATTCAGCAGCCTACTGTTCCTATTCCTGTTCCTGCCGGCTGTACTTGCACTCTACTATGTTTCGCCTTGGCGAATCAAAAACCTCATATTGTTCTTAAGCAGTCTGGTGTTTTATGCTTGGGGCGAACCCGTCTACATTGTAATTATGTTGCTGTCCACCATTACGGATTACGGCTTTGGTCTACTTCTTAGTAGACCGAAGCTAACTAAGGTACAACGCAAGTGGATTGTGGTTAGCTCTATGGTTATTAACCTGGGCTTATTGTCGTATTTCAAATATGCAGATTTTCTCATCCAAAATGTAAACGAACTCCTCGGTACTCATATCCCATTAACTGATTTACCACTACCTATTGGGATTTCGTTCTATACCTTTCAATCCATGTCGTACATCATTGACGTCTACAGAGGAACTGCTAAAGCACAGCGGAATTGGATTGATTTCGGTACGTTTGTAGCCTTGTTCCCGCAATTAGTAGCCGGTCCTATCGTTCAATACAACACCATTGCAGAGCAATTACGAGCGCGTTCGGTGGATATCTCCATGTTCGCAGAGGGTGTACGAAGATTCATTATCGGACTTGCCAAAAAAGTGCTGCTTGCCAATAACATCGGTTTGCTCTGGCACACCATTTCCAGCTCCAATCTAGATTCTATACCTGCTTTAACCGCTTGGATTGGCATTATTGCATTTGCTTTTCAGATCTATTTTGATTTCAGTGGATATTCAGATATGGCGATTGGCCTCGGACTTATGTTCGGCTTCCGTTTTAACGAGAACTTCAACAAACCTTATATTTCACAGAGCATTACCGACTTCTGGCGGAGATGGCATATTTCCCTTAGCAGTTGGTTTCGTGACTACGTATATATCCCGCTTGGAGGCAACCGCCGGGGTTTAGGCATTCAAGTACGCAATATCCTAGTCGTCTGGCTGTTGACGGGAATCTGGCACGGAGCAAGCTGGAATTTTTTACTCTGGGGATTATACTTTGGGATTATTCTTATCTTTGAGAAATGGTGGGGATTAAAGCTACTTAGCCGCCTACCGCGCTGGGTTAGGCATTTCTATGCCATTGTACTCATTCTCATCGGATGGGTCTTGTTCGCCTTTGAAGAACTTCCACTGGTACTTAGTTACTTGCAAGCGATGCTCGGCTTTAACGGTCAGCCATTGTGGAATACCACTACTTTATACTTTACTTACACAAACGCGATTCTACTTGTAGTACTAACTTTAGCATCTGTACCTTTGAAACTCTCCAAGCGTATGGATAATAGAACGATTCCTTCTCTGGTTTGGTATGGCGTGCTGTTCTTCCTATCTGTCGCGTACTTAGTGGATGCTACCTTTAACCCGTTCTTATATTTCCGATTCTAGGGGGTGATTGTTTATGAAGCAGAGGACGGATCGAATACTAGTGGTGGGATTTGTCGCGACGCTGTTTCTGGTGGGTATAACCTTTTTCTTACTGCCTGTTCAACGTTTCTCCGAGTTAGAGAATCGATATTTGCAAAGTGCTCCCCATTTGACATGGGACAATTTATTATCCCACACCTACGCGGAAGAGGCGGAAAGCTTCGTAACCGATCATTTCCCTTTTCGCGCCAAATGGGTATGGGTGAAATCGGCGATGGAGCAAATGAGGTTGCAGCAAGAAAATAACGGAATATATAAGGGGAAAGACGGCTACTTATTCGAAAAATTCGAGGCACCTGATCACAATAAGGTTCAGCAATATACAGCGGCTGTGAAGCATTTTGCCGATAAAAACACCGAAGCCAAAACGACCTTTCTGCTTGCGCCGACATCGGTAGGCTTGTACAACGAGCGTCTGCCCTGGTTAGCACCCGTATATTCGCAAGCCGAGGTGAATCAAACGATTGCTGAGGATGTAGGGGATAGCCTTACTTTTATAAATGGATTTAATGTTCTTGCTCCTCATGCCTCAGAGGACATTTATTATCGGACCGATCATCACTGGACAACCTACGGCGCTTATTTGGCTTACGTAGCCTATGCTAAAAGTATGGGATGGCAACCTCTGCCCCAGAGCGAATTCGAGATTGAGACGGTTAGCGATTCGTTCCTTGGAAGCTACCATACGCGGAGTCAATTTATCGGAGTGACGCCAGATTCCATTCAAGTGTATAAGCCAGTTCATGATGTATCCACCAAGATGCATATTGTAGATACGGGTGAGAATTTAACAAGTATGTACGATCCAAGCTATCTGGAGAAAAAAGATAAATACTCTTATTTCCTAGGCGGCGTTCATGCCCTCATGAAAATCACAAGCCAGCTTGATCCAAAAGTGGTCAAACAGGAGAAGCTGCTCGTCATCAAGGACTCCTATGCGCATAGTGTCATCCCTTTTTTGACTCAGCATGTACCGGAAATCCACGTGATCGACATTCGTTATTATAACGGGAGTATCAGTGAGTACATGGCTCAGAATGATATTAAGGATGTATTGATGTTGTTTAATACGGCTACTTTTGTTGATAATTCGGCGATTTTAAAGCTTAATTGATGATATAGTGATGGATTAGGTGATGGCTATGGAGATAATACGATAAATCTGGTGATGGGACGTAACTGCGGGAATGTTTGGACTTTCGGTCGCTGTTGTCTCCAGATTTCTTTATTTATACCGTTTCTAACGGTTGAAATCCGGAGACAAAGGCGAACGCTCCGCTCCTACAGTTCCAAAATTCCCTCCGTTACTTCCCACCATATTTATGGGTTAAATATCAAGATCAAAAGCACCAAATAAACTACACGATTTTTCCAACTGCACTATGCCCCACCAAACAATAAATTAATTGCCATCTTCTAACACGTATGTCCTTATTACTGTATCACCATCAAATACATAAATCCTTTCGCAATCAATGCATCTCCATATATCATATCGGGGAAACGGTATTGTAACCGGGTCAATTGAATCTCCTAAATTTATAATTTTGTCCCATTCTCTATCTGTATAGACCCTTAATTCAACGTCATTGGGTGCATTTGAGTTTGAAAGTGCTTCACCACATTTACATTGTAATCTTGCCATTGACGCTCCTCCTTTTAAGGAATTGTGATAATTCCTTCACTCATCCAAATTTTCACCTTGTCGGGAATTGATCTGCATCTTCAACATCAAACCAAACACTAAAACTAATATACGAGTCCTCTAATGTGGCTTCATATTTGAGATCATTCTTAGCTAGAATCTCCGCGACAATAGACAGGCCAAGTCCAGTTCCGGAAATTTCTTTGTTTCGAGACTCCTCAATAACATAGAACGGGTCCCAGATATACGCTAGATGCTTCTCTTTTAGGCGCGTGGTTTTATTAGTGATGGTGAATTTCAAAGTGCCGTGGGTATCATTCGCTACTGAGATTCCAAAGACATTCTCTTCCCCATATTTAATGGCATTACTAATTAAGTTGTTGAATACAATTTCTATCTGGCTAATATCCTCTTCAACGATGGATCGTTCAACCGAATGGAAGTCGGTCTGTAACGTCAGGTTTTTATTTTTAAGCGTAATATTATATTGTGAGATCACTTTGAGCAGAAGCTCTTTAAGATCGAATTTTTCTTTATACACTTCGGTCTTTTGAATCTTGGACAGCTTAATTAAGTAATCTACCATATCCGAAGTGTATTTCACCTGCTCCAAAATGATATCGGTATACGTACCATCATCCAAATCGTCTTGAATGCCAATGGTATACGCCTGGATTAAGGATAACGGTGTTTTTACCTCGTGTGAAATGCTTGAGATCAGTGTGTTTAAGCTTTGATTTTTCTTTTCCAGCTCTGCATGGGCGCTTTTCAAACGCTGACTCATCTGGTTAATGCTTTTGGATAACTCTTCGATTTCATCCCCCGACTTAATCGTCACTTGTTTAAAATCAAGATTGGAGATATCCTTCGCTACATCCTGCAATTGCTCTAACGGAGTAATGATTTTCCTCGAAAAATAAGCCACTAACAGCAAGCTGATAATAATCCCCAAAAGAATAGAATAGAAGCTGAATTGATTTACGATGTTTAAAGCATCTGTATTATGCACAACCACAGTGCCGATGAGGATTAAGCTACCATCCTGCTCATATATTTTCGTTAACAGGCTGGACTTCAATTTCCCCTGATTAAATAATAGATTCACCGTTTTTCCTTCATTTACCTTTTGCAAAACTTCTTCCGTAATCCAGAACTTATTGAGTGCCACCTTATCTTTATACAACGCAAATTGAATGTTCTCGTTGATTATTGTTGTGCTTCCGTTGTTCTCAACCCTAACTATCGTTACATTGTTATTGTTCTCGATCGCTGTTTCTTTCTCCATGAGCTGATCCAGGCTGAGATCCTTTACTTCGTCATAAATGTCGTTAATTTTGGTTTTCATTTTATAAAGGTAATAATCGGACGAGAAAAAATTGTGTAATGAATAGGACGTCCCAAACACAATCAGCAGAATAATACTTACCATAATCAATAACTTCGTGCTTATTTTATTGATTTTTATCATGGAAGCTGTACCCCATTCCCCTGTGTGTGATTACGTGGTCAGCCCCAATCTTATCGCGCAATCTTTTGATATGTGTATCCACGGTTCTCTCTTCACCAAGATAATCCATCCCCCAAACGGAAGATAACAAAGAATCTCTGGACAAAATCCGGCCTTTATTCTCATATAGGAAGGTTAGCAGTTCAAACTCTTTTTTATATAGGGACAGCTCCTCCCCATTCTTGAATACTTTTTTTCGCTCAAAATCAATTTCTAAGTCCCGTATAGCAGCTACTTTTTCGGTACCCAGCATTTTTTTGATTCTCAGCATTAAGATCCGTGGATCGAATGGTTTTCTTATATATTCATCTGCACCGATATCTAATGCGCTAAATTCATCGTCATGGGAAGATCGAGCGGTCAACATGACCACCTTAGCTAAACTAATCTGCTTGACTTCATTGCACACCTCAATTCCACTTCGCTTAGGCATCATCCAATCCAGTACCACTAGATCGATCTTATTCGAATAAAAGAGCTCCAGCGCCTCCTCTCCATCCGCTGCTACCCAAACGTTATAGCCCTCTTTTTCAAAATAAGTCTTCAATATAGATGTCATATGTTTCTCATCATCGGCAATTAGAATGTTCAATTAGCATCATCTACTCCTTTCCTTCAAGTCCTTTCCTCAATACTTCCCATATCGGGTTATCGACTACTTTTCGAGGAGGCTGTTCGCCTTTCTCTATCGCTTGCCAATATTCCCAGGTTGGGGGCTTACTTCCCAATTCATAATCCATACCGTCCCAAGTATCCTCGCGGAAAGCATAAAACGCCCAGTGCCAGGCGAAATCATCAAAAATCGAAATTAAATCAGCCATGTATTGATCTGCACCTTTTACTAGTCGATTCGTTCCAAACTCTTCTGCAACAATCCGATTTGCGGGGATGTTATGTTCCTTTACCCACTGCGCAACAGGTTCCAGAAATTCCTTTAAGGCTTCCTTGTTAAAAGCTTTTTCCGTTTTATTATCCCCGACCTTTACCGTTCCAGGATATTCATAGGTTAACCCTTTTTTCTTATTTTGACTGGTTAACTCGTAAGGCTCGTACATATGAAAAGCATACAACACATTCTCATCATCGATCGGTTTTAAATATTTAAAAGCCCAAGGTGTAGCATACAGCCCAGAATTTACGATAATTGGCGTCTTGGTATCTACGGTACGAATAGCGGTCACTATCGTCTCATATAAAAGATTCAAATCCGCAGGGGTATTCTCTACTGAGCTATACCATTCGCTGTAGTCCTGTGTCCAGAAGTCATTAAATCCCGTGGCGGTCTCTGGATGCGGCTCATTTATCAGGTTATAACCGATTACCGCAGGATGATCTTTCAACCGGCTTGCCAGATCTCTCCAAAACACTGCCGCTTTTTCATGATAACTGAAATCTTTCCATATCCGATCATCATTTTTGTAATTATTGAACTGCCTCCAGCGATCTCCGGGGAGACTGAGTACGGTCAGCACCACCTTGGAGCCCCGAGCCTCGGCTGCATCTAAGTCCGCTTTTAACTCGGCAAAATCCTCTTCAACAATCCCTTCATACTTATCTGCATTCCCTATTAGAAAATCTTTATCCGGGCTCGCATCCGGTTTGTCATTAAATAAATAGTCACTGTCTTTTGCCCATTTATCTGGTGCCAAACGAACGAATTCAATATTCTGCTCTTTGGCAGCATCATAGTTCTCCGGTAAAGATTTTGAATTCATGAAATTGGTTCCTTTTCTCTGGCCATCCCAGAAGGCTAACTTCTCGTTCCTTTCTTTCGTTTCTTCCTTCTTCTCTTCTTTCTTTGTTTCTGGATTGGCTTGCGGTGGTACCGAACTGCATCCGACAACCAACAATAAGATCAACACGATAAAAGCTTTAGAATTCTTCATTTTCTCACCTCGTAGCCTATCGTAGCGAATCTCTGTTACAAGAGTGTCACAAGGGGTGGAAATCAAGCCGAAATTGTCTCGTTTAAAAGCAGAAGCTCAACCAAAAGTACTGGTTGAGCTTCTGTTCATTCTCCAAATAACAGATCCAAAATTCGTTCATCCGCTTGACGGTTCTTCCCTTTATAAGGATAACAGTGGATATGAATCGCTGGATTAAAATTGATCTCAATAATGCTGTAATTGGTATCCTTCGCCTCTTCCCTAATATCATCAATCATCATGTCTACTCCACAAATAGTGGCCCCTGCAGCTTTAGCTGATTGAATGGCTAGATCTTTATAGCTGTCCGGAATCTCATCAGTAAAGTCTAAGCTATCTCCACCGGTACTAATATTCGAATTCTCCCGCAGGTAGATCATCTCATTTAATGGAGGGATATCGCTCCAAGTCATAGTGTGATTCTTCAAAAACATCTCTTCTGCTTCGCCAATCCGAATCTTCTCAAGCGGAGTTTTGTAGCCACGACCTCTTAGCGGATCCTTATTCTTTTCGTGGACCAGCTCTTCAATCGTATGTACACCATCACCGACCACATTCGCCGGAACCCGGTGCAATACCCCGACTACTTCATCACCCATGACTAGAAAACGATATTCTTTCCCCGTCATAAATTCCTCAAGCAGCACTGTTCGATCATGCTCGAAGGCAATTGCGAAGGCTTTTTTATAATCTTCTTTGGAGAAATCATCTGTAAAAATAGTAATGCCGAGTCCAAAGTTGGTTGATTTGGGTTTGATCACTATTCGCTTATTACGATAAGTGCTATATGCATTCATTGCCGCTTCCAGATCTCCAAATGCCTCACCTGAAGGAACACGAATGCCTTGTTGTTTGAGAACTTCCTTCGTAACAATTTTATTCTCCATAATTAATACCGTGCTGTAAGAATCCAGGGATGTCTTCGTAGCCTGCTTAACGTATTCTTTATGATCGCCTTTCGTAAGTACAACGAAGTTCTCTTCCCGATCGAGCAATTGAAACTTAATCCCACGTTTAACTGCTGCCTTCAGTAAAAGCTGTGTAGATAGCTCCAAATCCTCATATCCTACAAATCGGTATCCATTCGCAAGACTTTCCTTAGCATATTGTTTGGCTTTATTCAGATGATATTTAATAAAAGAGGATTGTTGAACTTCCGACTTCACAATCCCTGCAAAGCTCTGATCTGGATTTAGAATCTTATCCTTAGCTCCGTTCAGAACGTTCGAGAACTGTTTATCCTCTGGGTTCAATAGCTGAATCATATCCTGCATTTCTTGCATACAAATTAAAGCCTTCTGTTCCATTGTCCCGCAAGAATCTCCGTAATCATGCAAACAGCCTTTGATCCCCTCCATGATCAATTGATCATGATTAAGATTCGCCATCTTCTGATCCTCTACTCCGTACGGTTCATCCTCTTTCAATAGCATATACAGGATAAACAGATGAATGAAAGTCATTGATTCTTTGCTAATTCCTATTTTATAGAGTGGATTGAGATCAATAAAACGAAGCTCCAAATAGGCAATCCCATCCTGCAGCAGCTCCTCTAACGGGTGTTTACCTCTTGCCGTCTTCACTCTAACCGGGCTATAGAACTCTTTTACACTTAATAATTCTTTCGATTCAATCAACGCTAGTAAATCATGTACATATTCCGTAAGCGAGTCAAAAGACACATAGAGAGGCTTTTCATTCCGATACCCGCATTCGCTATTTCGCAATGAATTCATATTCAGATAATAGAAGCTTTTGTCATCATCTGATTCACCACGTGCCACACATTGCTCCATATAAGTCTTATCAAAAACAGGACTAGCACCTGTTAAATAGATTAGAAGCCAGCGGTATCGCAATAGGTTGCGGGCTATTTTTAAATAGATAGCATCTTTGAAATCTTTAAAACTCTCTTGTGGATCTGCGATATCATGAAGCTTTATTAGAAATTGTTCATTAAAAGAGAAATTATAATGGATCCCACTCAGCAATTGTCTTTTACGACCATACTTATCGGCTAGCTGATGTCTATATTCGTCCTCTACCGGATTACCCATTTTGGCAATGGGAATGTCCTTATCATTCGGTAGCATGGGAGGATTACTACTCGGCCACAGATATTCTTCATTAAGCTCTAGCGACACAATATCCTGCAGCGCCTCCAGAAAGTTATAAGTCTCTTCAATAGAATCAAAAGAGGGTGTCACCATTTCAACCTGACTCTCTGAGAAATCCGTTTGAATATAGGGGTTCTCCAGCTTGTTTCCAAAGGCTTTTGGATGTGGTGTCAGCGCAAGTCTTCCCTCTGGATCCACTCTGACATTTTCTTTTTCCAGTCCAAATTCTCCGTGAAAAATCTCCTTATTCAAATGGTTATCCTTTAAAAGCTGTATGAGTTTACGATTTAATAAAGCCATTCCTACGCTCATCCTTTGCTTAGTAATTTGCCTGCTGTTTATTCATTCTGAACAAAGATCTTCTAAACCAGAACACAAGAATAACCCCCTTAAACACACTGCTTAGCGCAATCGACATCCACACCCCATTCAAGCCAAAAGGCTCGGATAAGAGTAAGGCTAGTGGAATTCGGAGTGCAGTAAATGAAATACTAAAGATCGGTGGGATGTGGGTTTGACCCATGCCGTTAAAAGCACCTACAGTCATCAATTCCATACACATGAATAATTGTGAGTAACCGATGATCCGCATATAATCTGCGCCCAATTCCAAACTTGTCTGGTCTGATAAAAACAATGAAAATAGCTGCTGCGGGAACGCAATAAATATAAGCGACACGATCACGCCAAAAATGGAGGTTAAAATTAAGGCCTGACGATACCCCTGCCCAATACGATCGAAGCGACGTGCTCCATAATTTTGACCAAAAAAGGCAGCAATAGCTCCCTGTAGTCCGCCAATGGTCATATAGGAAATGGATTCAATTTGGATTCCTACTTTTTGAACCGCAATAGCATCCGCTCCAAATCGTACAATGATCTTGGCAATGATGATCGATATGATCGTAAAGGTGACCCGTTGGATTGTTATGGGTAGCCCCATGCGGATGACTTCTTTCATTTGACGACTGTCCCACGCGGATGTATTTGAAATGAGTTCTGACTTTCTTGTCTTCATGATAAAAAGAGCCGTAACCAAAATGTTCGCCGTTAATGTTGCAATAGCTGCCCCCGCTACTCCCCATCCTTCAAAACTGCCCCAGCCAAAAATCAAAAATGGATCAAGGACAATATTAACCATAAGACCAATGGAGAAGATCTGAAACGGTTGTTTACTATTTCCCATAGCGTTTAAGAGAGTTGCGAATAACGTATTCACGATGGAAAATACCGATCCAAATATCGAAATCACTAGAAATTGTCTAGCCATCCGCTCTACTTCATCACTTCCAAGATCAAAAAAACCAAGCAACTGATTCTTGGTAAATAGCACTAAACTCATATAGAGAAGTCCTAATAAAATAGACATCATAAATCCGTTCTTTATATAAGATTTAGCCTTCTCTAACTGACCAGATCCCATACAATGCGCCACCTTAATCCCTGTGCCGATCGTAACCATAGTCGATAAAGCAATCGCTAGATTAATGAAAAAACTCGCTGTACCAATCGCGGCAACCGGACCACTTCCTAATCTTCCAACCCAAATCATATCGACTAGACCATAAGTAGTAGAGATGAAATTCGTCGCAATAATCGGAAGCGTTAATTTCATTAAGGTAGGCATAATAGGACCCTGAGTCAAATCGTTTGTGTCCTTCAAGTCTAATTACACCTTCTTCATCTAATTTCAAATCCATTATATAACCATAAGCTTATATAAACAATTGATTATATTTGAACAATATTTTGAGTTCGGATTTTTCGGCGAAATGGCTATTGAAAACAACAAGAAGTTCGTTTACAATAAAACAAATAATAAGTTCTATATTTATAGAACTAGTAATTAATTCAGTATCTCACTGAAAGAATGGAGCAGCTCATGGATTATAAAATAGAAGTCGATTTTGCACCCATGTATGAATGTGTTAGTAGTATGACTGTCTTTCTGAGCAAGCAGAACCATACTGCCATGGATTCCGGTAAGCTCTGGGTACGGGATGTTCAAGCAAGATTTGCACCCATGCTACTTCGTAAAATGCAAGAGGTCGTTAAGAAACTTGATGATTTCAGTTTGGCTCCCTACATTTGGTCTTGTCCGGGCGAGCGTTCGGTAGAGGGCTTTTTGGTATGGTTCGATGCTTTAACATCTGGAGAGCTATATGAAATTTCCGGACGTTTCGGCCAATCGGTTCCCTCCAATCTTGCGGAGCTTAGGGATACCGCTTCTGATATCCTGCGCGAATGGAACGCGGGATACTTCAGTGGAATCGATCCTAATATCATTAAAGGACTTGAGCAGGAAGCCGAATCAAGACGCGCGATGCTAAACGGGAACAATGATATGGAGATCTTTGAAGCAGCAACTGCTGGAATGCGACTTTATCCAACCGAACATCTGAAGCAAGTCATTATCATTCCGCAATATCATGCTCGTCCACTAGTTACGACCGCTATGTATGATGAATTCGTATTCACAAGCTACTCTTGTGATGTTCTCCCTCCAGAAGCTGGACGGCCTGCGCCTGCATTACTCCGCCTTACCCGTGCGTTGTCAGATGAGACACGGCTGTATATCCTTCGTTTGCTCACAGGCAAACAGCTCAATTTCACAGAAATCGTACGTGAGGTAGGACTTTCAAAAAGCACAATCCACTACCATCTTATCGCGCTGCGTGCAGCTGGGCTGGTCATTGTCCATACACATGGTAAAAGCGCTTCGTACAGCCTACGTTTAGAAGCCTTAAACGGACTGCCTCAGCAGATTGGGGCGTATCTGGAGAGTTAAGCATAAACGTCTTTGGCGTCCTTATAAGGACGGTAAGCGTATTTGCGAGAAATATAAGATAGTATAGGTGCAAAACTTATACTTTCTTATTTTAAGAAAGGAGCTACCAAGCAATGATCAAACGCAGCTATTATGGTCTACTCTCCACCATCACTTTAAGCGCTTTTGGAGATGCTTTTGGCTTACTGGCTATGGAATGGCTCGTCTATGAGCTAACCGGTTCTAAGCTAGCGATGGGAGCACTCGCGCTCAGCTCCGGCATACCTGAGCTGCTGTTGCGCTTGCTCGGTTCACCGTTGTCCGATCGGCTGCACCGGGTCCGTTTTATGGCCTGCTTGGCTGCCATTCGCTTGCTGGCTATAGCACTGCCACTCGGCATGGGCCTGGCTGGCCAATTGCAGCTGTGGCATCTGTTTGTCGCCGCGGGTCTCAGCGGATCTTGCGCCGCATTGTTCATGCCAACAGCGATGGCTGTTATTCCTGGAGTTGCCGATAGCCGGAAGCTGGTGCGAGCTTTTGCTATCATTGATGGCAGCAAAAGCGCAGCAGTCCTGCTGGGGCCTGCATTAGCAGGTGCGTTGACCGCTGCTAGTGGAGCACTGCCCGCCCTTGGCATCAACATGATATGTTACGCAGCCGCCATCACTACCTTGCTGTGCTTACAAAAGCTACCGCAACCTTCTCCACCCCCAGGTCGTTTCTCCATCACCGTTTACGTTCGCGAGATAGCCGAGGGTTTTACCTTCTATAAACAATTCCCTGCAATGCTTACGATTATGATCATGGCCTCCATCAGTAATTTAAGCTCAATTGCCGTCTGGACGATGATGGTCCCTTTTGTACGCGAAGTGCTCCGCCGTGATGCGGCGACGATGGGCACGCTAAGTACAGTTCTCGCCCTGGGAACGTTAGTCGGGCTAAGTGTGATTTCCATAATAGGAGAAATTAAAAAAAGGCGGCTTGTTATGCTTGGCAGTCTGGGGACCATAGGTTTAGTGACTACCTTATGGGGGTTATTTCCTAGTTTTTCTTTTGCTCTCGCCGCCGTATTTGCTACCGGAACGTTAGGTCCCTTCTTCGGTTCGTTAAGCTCTTCACTCCATGGACGTCTAGTTCCGAGCCATCTGCAAGGAAGAGTCAATTCTATTCGCTTTCTGATCGGTGGCGGCTTGCAGCCTTTTGGTGCTTTTGCCGGTGGCGCGATTGCCCAGCATTATGGGGTGCCCGCACTTTTTGTAATCGCCGGACTGCTTCCAATGCTCTGTGCTAGCGCAGCCTTACTGCTCCCCGGACTAAAAGCACTGGATGGTGACCTTTCCACCCTTGAGGCTACCCATAGACGACCCGTTGTGGAAGTTCCGTCACAAGGTGTTGTAACTGAACGATAAGTGGGGATAAGTAGAAGAGTTCACTGATTCTAATAGAAACAGCGATAGCTTAGGACAAGGAAAGCACGTCCTAAACTACCGCTATTTATTTTAATTTATCAGGCAAAAAAGGAAACTGGAATTTCGATTTTTCCACAATAGACTACCCTCTGTCGTTGAAGGCGCGGATGGCAGTCTGTTTTTTATTGTCTTGTTAACGTTCCATTCACACTACTCTGATAATGTCTATAAGCGTTAGGTGGATGATCATCCAAGCTCAATAAATGATGATGTGGAGGATAATAATGTTAACTTATATAAAAAAAAGACTGATCGCTGGTCTAACCCTATTGGCTGTGATTAGTGCCGGATTAGGCGCAAGCCTGGTGTTGCCCGGGAACCAGGCATGGGCCGAGACCAAAACGGATCAAACTGTGCTACCTATAACCCAGACTGAAGCACCTGCCAGTCTCGATGATACCGCGAGTCTGACTGCCTTCGTTAATGGCATCATGGAACAAGATATGAATCGGCTGCAAATTCCGGGAGCGGTCATCTCGATCGTAAAGGACAACAAGATTATTTTGGCCAAAGGTTATGGCAGCTCCAATCTGGAAAAGGCCGCACCCGTTGACCCGTCAACCAGCATGTTTCGAATCGCTTCAACGACAAAACTGTTTACCTGGACAGCGGTGATGCAACTGGTCGAGCAAGGCAGAATTGATCTAGATACGGATATTAACACCTATCTGAAATCAGTTAAGATCCCTGCTACTTATCCTGAACCTATCACTATGCGCCATTTGATGACACATACAGCAGGATTCGAAGAAGGTGGAGTTGGTTATCAAATCACTACAGACCCTGCCAAATTGCCGGGGTCAATCTCGGAAACACTCAATAAGCATATGTTGGCACGGGTAAGACCACCCGGACAGATAAGTTCTTATTCGAACTACGGTGCTACACTCGCAGGTCTAATTGTAGAGGAAGTTAGCGGTGTTCCTTACAATGATTATATAAAGAAATATATTTTTAATCCGCTCGACATGAAATATTCGACTGTAGTAGAACCTTTGCCGGAGTCATTCATGCCCAACAAAGTTGTGGGGTACAACAGCGAGAACGGTAGTTTTATTCCAGGCACACCTACCTTCGAGGGCGGCTTTCGTCCTGCCGGCTCGGGTACAGTATCAGCAGTAGATATGGCGCATTTCATGATCGCCCATCTGCAGAACGGGAAATTTGGAGACCAGCAGATTCTGAGACCCGAGACGGCAGAACTAATGCATTCAACGGCGTTTCAATTTGATAAACGTCTGCCGGGGCTGGATCTTGGGTTTGCAGAGAAACAAATCAATGGGCTCACGCTGATCACTCATGGTGGTTCTGACCCCATGTTTAATACGGAATTATACCTTGTGCCAGCCAAGCATGTAGGCATCTTTGTATCCTACAACGGTGGTGAAGGCAGTGATTCCGCTGCAGGTCTCATCCAAGCCCTTTTCAACCGCTATTACCCTGCTCCTGATGCGAGTCAGGCTGAATTCATCGCTTCTGATGAATCTATTCAGAAATTTGCAGGAGCCTATCAATTTACCCGCAGAAACATCAGTGATATTGATAAGTTTTTCAATTTTTTCGCTCAGCTGAATGTCTCAGTTGAGGATAATAAGCTATCCTTGGGAAGTGGTAGTGAACAACAATTGTATCGTGAAGTCAGTCCGAATATGTTCCAACTCGAGGGAGGTACCGAACAAATTGCCTTCCGCACGAATGAGTCCGGTAAGGTTACACATATGATCTTAGGGATGGCACCGGATATGCCGCTGGAGCGTACGCCTCTCTTGGATCAGAATAAATTTTGGCTTATCGTACTAGGGTTGTCGGGGTTGATTTTCATCACTGCATTGCTCGGACTAATCTTCTCCAGACGCAAGATTAAGGCGATGACGCCACCTGAAAAGTGGGCCATCCGCCTATCTGCGGGAACTGCTGGTTGGGCGCTGCTATCTTTCGTCACGATATTTATGGTGGTTATGTCCATGGACATAATGCAGAAGTTCAGCGGGATCAGTCTTTCGCTTTCTCTCAGTTTAGTTATGCCAATCATTTTGGTTGGTCTGACTCTAGCTCTGCTAATCTCGGCCATACTGGTTTGGAAGAATAAATACTGGACAGTTTTCAAGCGTGTGCATTATACGTTAGTGACGCTTTCGGCTGTGGCGATGACTCTGTTCTTCTACTATTGGAACCTGTTGGGTTGGCAGTTCGGATAACGCCATTACTTGCCAAGAACAAATCAGATATAATGAAAGCTTGATAGAGGGGGAAAATCGTGGCTACTATACTTATCGTTGATGATGATGATAACATCCGAAAGCTAATGTCTTTATTTTTGCGAAAAGAAGGTTTTGACCTCAAAGAAGCCAGGGATGGTACTAAAGCTCTGTCCATTATACAGAACTCGCGTGTCGATCTCGTCATTCTAGATATTATGATGCCAGGATTGGATGGTTGGGATCTATGCAGAGAAATCAGGCGCTGGGATGCCAACATCCCCCTCCTCATGGTGACGGCTAAAGCGGAATCCGCACACAAAGTAAAAGGCTTTCAACTTGGTACGGATGACTATCTAACGAAACCATTTGATCCGCTTGAACTGGTAATGCGAGTAAAAGCTTTGCTTAAACGCTCGCTGGTCGTTTCTTCCCAGTCCGTGCAGTTGGGTAATGTGGCGCTCAACCGGCGCACTTTTCAGGTCACGCGTGGTGAAGAACCGGTCACAATTCCTTTGAAGGAATTTGAGCTGCTGTTTCTGCTGGCCAGCCATCCTGGGCAAATCTTCACAAGAGAACAGTTGATCCTTCAAATCTGGGGATTAAATTATGAAGGAGACGGCCGGACTATAGATGTGCATATAAGTCGGTTGAGGGAGAAATTCAGCGGCAAGGGCGAGCAATTTCAAATCGAAACGGCCCGCGGCCTGGGATATCGGCTGATCCCTACGCCATGATCAAGACATTGTATGTACGCGTCATTCTCACGTTTCTGGGCATCATTATCTTTAGTCTAATCTGTTCCTTTTTCATTGGCTTGTATGTCTTTCAGAAACAAATAAGTTATGAGGGACAGAATGAAATGATCGTAGTGGGAAAAGAGATCATTCACCGCTATGATGACGCCAAACCTAAAGATACGGACGAGTTCCTGAATAGTATGGTTAAGGTATCCGCACACCCTATCCACCTATACAATCATGCCGGAGAACATACCTTTTATGGACTCAAGGGTAGTCCAGCTGTCATTGTCCCCCCCGAAGCTGTCAAACAAGTACTACAAGGAAAGCTCTACCGTTCCTCTGCGGAAGATAAGGATATTTTTATCGGGATGCCCTTTCTGTTGGACGGAGAGTGGCGTGCGATGTTCTTGCAGTATTCTGCTGAGAACGAAAATATCGTCAATCGGATGGTGCTCTTTGTGCTTTTGCTCGTGCTTTTGCT
This sequence comes from Paenibacillus sp. Marseille-Q9583, assembly GCF_976954365.1. Taxonomy (NCBI): domain Bacteria; kingdom Bacillati; phylum Bacillota; class Bacilli; order Caryophanales; family Paenibacillaceae; genus Paenibacillus; species Paenibacillus sp. Marseille-Q9583. The sequence goes on along the minus strand of NZ_CDRJTB010000003.1, from coordinate 135,282 downwards.
GGGTAGTGTATGCATTCTTATTGCCGCCAGATATTTGGTGGAGCCGATCAAAGCACTTACGAATGCCACAAAAAGACTGGCCAAGGGTGATTTCGAGGTGGAGCTTAAAGTGAACCGAATAGATGAAATCGGGGAATTGACACAAAGCTATGTGGAGATGGCAGGGGAGCTGAAGCAGTTGGAACAGATGAGGCAGGATTTCGTATCCAACGTTTCTCATGAAATCCAGACACCGCTTACGTCGATTTCCGGCTTTGCCAAGGCGCTACTTAACCATGATTTAATCGTGGAAGAGGAACGCAGCGAATATCTTGATATCATCATTGCGGAGAGTGAACGTCTGTCGAGGCTAAGTGATAATTTACTGAAGCTCGCTTCCCTGGATTCTGAACAGCATCCCTTCCACGCAAGTCCCTTCAATCTTGACGAGCAGATTAGAACAATCGTTGTGACCTGTGAGCCCCAATGGTCAGCCAAAGGCATTGTTATCGATCTTGAACTGCCGGAAGCGATCAAAATTAAGGGTGATGAAGATCAGCTGAAGCAAGTATGGATGAATTTACTCAGCAACAGCATCAAATTCACACCGGTAGGCGGGAATATCCGCATCAGTATAATTAGTAGTGCAGCAGAAGTATCCGTCACCATCAGCGATAATGGCATCGGGATCTCCCCGGAAGAGTTCAACGCCGTATTCCAAAGATTTTATAAAATAGACAAGTCGCGGAACGGAAACAACAATGGCAACGGTCTCGGACTTGCGATCGTTAAAAAAATTGTCTCTCTGCATCAGGGAAGGATAGAGGTAGACGGTGCTATCGGAGAGGGAACGACGATTATCGTTAGGTTGCCCGTCTCCCCGTCCGCTCCTAGCCGAAAGAGCCTTAAGCCCTTTGAAGATAACTCAGCACCTATGGATATCGTAAGGAAATAATCAAAAAAACAGGCGATACCGGTAAACCGGAGCATCGCCTGTTTTTTAAAGTTACATCTAGGAGCATCGCTACTAGAATTCCATACCGATTGTAATAACTTATAGTGGCCAAACCTCCAGCCACTAGGTACTACCGCCCCCCCTTCGGCTAAAAACCGAAGAGGGGACTTTGAGCCTTTCTTCGGTTTTGGGTTTGTGTTTTGGGGTTCGCGCTGAAAGCAGCGGAGAGAACGGACTGATTGTGGAAAAGCGGAGCGCTCGCCTTTGTCTCCGGATGTACACTACTAAGTGTAAAATCAATACATCTGGAGACAACAGCGATTGTAACAACAGTCCGTTCTCGGAGCATCCGCCAGCGCAAAGCGACAGCACCCAGCACCCCGCACAGACAACCTAAGGCTCAATCAACCCATACTTCGTTTTTATCCGATCCAACTTTTCAATCATAGGATTAGCAATAAAAAACAAAAACACCACCGTCGAGACCGCATGCACCATATCAAACCAAAAGGCGGAAACATAAGTCGTCATCAAAGCCGATAATGAGAACTCTGAAGTGAACATCATCAGCGAGCCTATATTGATAATGCCACCATATACCAAGAATGTCGCTAGCCCTCCGAATATACACAGCGATAGCTTAGTCTTTTTAAGCAGACCTTTCTTGAAGAAAATACCCGCCAGGAAGCCAATGATGCCAAAACAAAACATTTGCCAAGGCGTCCAAGGTCCCTGCCCAAAAAAGAAATTGGAGACGAAGCCCGCAACAGCACCGACCAGAAATCCTGCCTCAGCTCCCAAACTCACCCCTGCGATGATGACAATGGCAACAACCGGCTTAAACTGCGGCAACATGAAAAAGGCTGCGCGTCCAGCAACGGCAATAGCTGCTAGCACCGCTATGACGATGAGTTCCCTCGCCTGCGGCTTCCGATTCTCGAACACCAACGCAAACGGAATCATCGTGTAGAGGACGATCAATAGGCTGATAAAGTAATATTTGCGATCGTCTAGGACAAAGATCCCTAACAAAATTGTAGCTGGAATAACTATAAAGATTAGCAGTCCCGCTAATAAAGTTCGACGACTCAAACGACGACCCGTTACCTGCTTCGTTGACATAAATCAATCACACCCTCTATCGTTACTCCCTCGCTCCATACATGACGCGCCATACGGTTGGCGGCAGTCGTATAGAAGCTGTTTCCCGCAAAAAACTTCTGGGCTTCATTCGTAGTGATGATACTTCCATCAAAGAACATGGCGCAGACCTCCGCATATTTGGCACAGAATTCAACATCATGCGAAACCATTACGATGGTAACACCTTCAGCATTAAACTTCTGTAAGAATAAAGCTAATTTCTCTTTAAAAGGTCCATCTAGTCCCTTCGTCGGTTCATCCAGCAGCAGAATCTTTGGTTCTAACAAAAGCACTTTGGCCAGCGCCGCACGCTGCTGTTCTCCTCCGCTAAGATCATACGGATGCATCGAGAGAAGATGTTCCAGTTCTGCGAACTTAACCACGGCCTCAACTTTAGCCACCTTTTCTTCCTTCGTTAAAGGAAGCTGAGATAACATTTCGTATAAATCTAACTCAACTGTTTTCTTTACAAATAAGGTTTGCGGATTTTGCGGAAGGATGCCCAGATTGTTAGTAAACAGTTCTTTGGCATTCATCTTTGCTGGGTTCTTTCCACCGATTAGAACCTTCCCTCGATAGGGCTGAAGGATGCCGCTCATCAAGGAGAGTGTTGATGTCTTCCCCGTTCCATTCCCGCCAACAATGCAATAGAACTGCCCTTGCTTTACTTCAAAAGACAAATCTTTAATGATGTCCGATCCATGTTTATCATATTTAAACCATACATCCTTAAACTTTATGACTACAGGGCCGTCCACTTTCGAGCTTGGCTGAGAATCAACAATCGCTGCAGGTGTCTTATCCTCTAGAAAAGCATCCAACCATTGGCGTCCTTCCTTCACTGTAACAGGCCATGCTAAGTCATTCTCTACGCCTGCGTAAATTTGCATGGGTGAGGGCATGGACAGAAACATTGGATGATTCAGCTTGCTTAGAGCTTCTCCCACCCTTTGTGGGGTATCATCAGCAATCACGACGCCCTCATTCAACACAATCAGCCGATCTGTAAGCGGAAGAACATCCTCTAGACGATGCTCGCTCATGATAACGGTTGTTCCAAGCTCGCGATTGATCTTTTTGACCGTCTCCAAAAAATCGGAAGCGGCGATGGGATCTAGCTGTGAGGTAGGCTCATCAAGGATTAGAACCGAGGGATGCATAGCCATAATCGCTGCTAAATTGAGTAGCTGCTTCTGGCCACCCGATAGCTCAGTCACACTTTTATGGAACCAGGTCTGAATTCCGAAAAAGCTCGCCATCTCAGCCACGCGCAAACGAATCGTAGAATTGTCATAACCTAAGCTTTCAAGGCCAAAGGCCAGCTCATGCCACACCTTGTCTGTCACAATTTGATTGTCCGGACTTTGGAGTACATAACCGATTTCCGCTGCTTGTGTCCGCCCATCGATCTCCTCTACAGGTTGACCCTTATAATAAATCGCCCCTTGGCGTTTGCCATGTGGGGTTAGGATTGTTTTCAGTTGTCTTAGTAAGGTACTTTTGCCGCAGCCTGACTTTCCACAAACAGTAATAAAGTCTCCGCTTGCAATCGTAAGATTAATATTCGAAAGAGCCATCTGCTCTTGTTCAGGAAAAGCAAAGCTTAGTTCTTCGATTCGATAGATTTCCATTTCATTGCCTCCACCATATTGATGAGCACAGGGATCATACATAGCGCAAAATAAGCGATATATACAAGGATACTAAAAGGTGTAATTGCGCTCGCTTTAATCGACGGATAATATCTCATCGTGTTCTCACCCATTGCTGCGCCGATGGCTACCATCGCAATTAAGCCTGTCATAATCAAGAGGGCTACTTTGTCCCGGGCATCTAGACGGAAGATCGAAAAGCTTGTACGTCCAGGCAATCCATATCCTCTTGACTTCATGGAATCTGCCGTTTCAATCGCATTTTCCAGAGCCCAGGTAGTCATTATCGATAGGATCGTTATCCCATTTCGCGCTCGCGCGAGGAGATTTCCCTGCGTGACATCCCGGCCTATACATTTTTGAGCATTCGAAATCACCTTGATTTGCGCTAAATATCTAGGAACAAAACGAAGCACCATCGAAAAAATCAACGACAGTGCCGGCAGTATTTTTCCGAATATATAAATAAACTTATCCGAGGTCATCACGACGTTATAACAGGAGAACCATATGATTACCGTCACAAACATGCACGCCGCTGCTACGCCATAAAGAATGGATTCCTTCGTAATCGGGTTCCCGTTATTTAAATAGAACAAGATGGTTACCCCTTGATGGTTAAAAACAGGGTTCATCACCGCCATAAACAGTAGAAAAGGAACCATGTACAGCAGATTAAACCGAACGGCTTTCTTGCCTTTTAACATAAAGGAGTAGACCACTGCACTGATAAGGGCAATCACCTGAAATATGGGATGCATGAACACCATGCTAAATAACAACACAACTACAAAATAAAGAAAATTCACAAACGGATGAAAGGTAGAAAAGCTATCCTTCATTATTTTTGTGCTCCTCCTGTGGCTCCATTGCCACCTACATCTCGACCTAGATCACAAGTGTATACCCAATCAACGACATCGCCATCCTTGAGAACATAACGACTGCTGCCGTAGTTAGGGAACCAGCCATTTACTTTGTACATCCATCCACTGAGCTCTCCAGCATCAAATTCATACAGATTATTTATACCTTCAATATAATTACTGTTATAGATCGGAGTCATGCTGAATTCCATATGGATTTTATTCTTCTTCATCTCTCTTAGCAAAACATCAAACACAGACTCGCCTTCATAAAAGGTTACCTTCTGCGCTTTATAAATGATACCATCTGCCGGCAATACTTCAACCTTATCCTTATTGAAAATATCCATATTATCTAAAATCGTTGCTGCCGACACGGACAAAGTAGCCGTTAATTGCTTCTTCTTATCTACCGTTGCATCTTGCCATTCCACGGGCTTAGGTTTCCCGCTCGGCACTGGATCGGTAAGGAATTTATCCTTTTTCGGTTCCTGCTTTGTTTCTGGTGACGCTACTTTTGAATCCGGTTTGTTTACTGGTTTTGCCGTCGCTTTCGTTTCCGGCACGGATGTTTTAGCCGCTTTCGGTGTTGCGGTCGGTTGTGCCTGTGTATCCGATTTAGGTGTTGCGGTCGGCTTTTCAACATCTGTTGCCGCAGTTTCGGTTGGCGTTACCTCTTCAGTTGGTTTTACCGTTTCAACGGGCTTAGGCTTAGCTGTTTCACCAGGTGTAGCTGTAGGAGCTATCTCCGTTGTCTCGGCATCACTTGAGGTTGTAGGCTCTACATCAACATTCTGATTGGAGGCCGTATTGGCTGATTCTACAACTTGAGACTCAACACTGTTACTCGCAACCTTGTTCGGGCTCTTCTGATAATTCCCGCCCCAAAAGAAGGCAATCGCCAACACACCAATAATTAGTATCGCTGTAAGCCATTTTTTCTTGTTCATTTCTTAAGTTCCCCACCTTAAATAATAAGCAAGGGTATACACGCTACCCTTGCTTATCTCTTTAAATAAAATTCTATTTAACGTCTGTCATGTCATAAAGACTCGTCTGACCCTTAACGAACCGATCATAAGCAACCAGTGCATACATCGCTTGATCCGTAGCCATAAGATCTACTTCTCCTGGTTTCGCGCCTCCGTTGCCTACTCCCCCCTGCTTCACGTGATAAAAACCACCTTCAGCTGCAGCAAAGCCAAGCAACGCATCTACCGCTGAACGTCCATTTTTAATAAATCTGGAATCCTTATGCGGATCTATACCAAGTCCAGTTAAAGCTACAATCACCTGAGCAATGCTCTCGGAGTTCGTAGATTCCCAGCTTGCAAAGCCACCGTCTGCTGTTTGCGTTTTGGATAACCAAGCAATTCCACGATCCACAGCAGCCGTTACTTTGGCATTCGTTTTGTAATAAGGGGTCAAGCCTTGAATAACCATTCCCGTAATATCCGGATCGGCCTCAGTAGCATTACTGCCTAGTGCCCATCCCCCGCCGTTGATCTCTCTGCCTAAAATGTAATCAATGAGCATCTCTCTAGTTGTCTGCGTCTTTACATCCTTAACCACTGGAATGTCGTAATGATTACTGTCCAGAGCGATCAGGGCAAACACAGGTCCATTAATGCCTTGCTTGATTACAGTATCAAAATCCGCGAGCGGTTCCAGTAGGTTATAACCCGCCACTTTATCAATATTTTTGCCGATTGAAGTTAATGCCAAAATAACTCTATCATATTCGGTATATTTTACGCTATGCAGCTTCCCAGCTTTTTCTTTAAGGATTGCTTCTACATTCGCATAGTACTTAGCGTAATAACTATCTGGAACCTTCACACCAGAACGTGCCAGCCCGAACACTGTCCAATCCCCGCCAACCGAGGAGATGACTGGGTTTGTTACTGTTTTTTGCAAAAAGGCTGCTGTGTTCTGAATATATGGACTAACTGCTTTGTCGCCACTCTTATAATCATGGGTTCTAGTAGCTACAACAGCTGCCATTTCTCTAGTTACAAGCTCTTTAGGCTTAAACTGATTATTATCACCTAACATAAGTCCGGTGGCAACAATGGTTTCCACATCTGCTTTTGCCCACGCAGACACAGTATTGAGATCTTTAATAGCTGTACCTGGCTTCGTAGCCGGGATTGATAAGGCTCTGACAATAATGGCTGCCATTTGTTCGCGAGTAATCTTGTCATTTGGCTTAAATTCATTGTTAAATCCTGTAATTAGCCCTGCTTTATGAGCAGCATTCACATATGGATAGAACCAATCTCCCAGAGCGACATCCTTGTAGGTAATTCCTTTGTCACTCTTGATATCCAGTTCCAATGCTGATACTAGGATCTTAGTAAATTCTGCTCTTGTAATATGATCTTTCGGATTCACCTGACCATTGTTACCTTGGATGTACCCTTTTACTGTAGCTGTTTCAATCGCTGAGAATGCCCAGGATGAGATCTTATCGACGTCTTTATACACTTGCTTGATATCATTAGGAGTCGCTGTTGGAGATGGACTCGGATTTGGATCAACGTTGGCATCTGGATTACTTCCTCCACCCGCACCTGGAATTCCACTTGGTTTAGGAGTGGCAGATGGGGTTGGAGTAGGGCTTGTAGTTGGTATTGGTGCATTTAAATCCGCACCCAAATTCGTAGTATATCGCCACTGAATTTTGTCCCCAGCACTTAGATTATATGAAGATGCACCATAATTAGGATATTTTCCATTTACATTATACATCCATCCACTACCGCTACCATGGTCAAATTCTCCATCACCAGCTATGGATTCAACATACACACTTCCAAATGTACTGTTCCAAGAATATCTATAGTCGATACCGCGGCTATCTAGTACTCTTTCGAATACAGACCACACTGTGTCACCAGATAGTAGCTCTACCTGTACAGATGGAATAACATATCCTTTCTTAATCGTAAGCTTATCCACGGATAGGGTTACGTATGGCTTAGATGGAGTGGTTCCTCCATCGCCGTTACCGTTACCGTTACCATTACCGTCACCACCAGGTGTTTGTACTGCAGTGGAGGAATACGCAATGTAATCAGTGAAATGATTGGTTTTTACGATTAAATCATTTCCACTATCATAGGCATACTCAGACTTACCGCTTGCTAAGCCTAAGTCATCACTTGCAAATTTTTGAATCGCATGAGGTGTGCCGTTTTGAATATAAGCAGCATCTTTTCCTTTAAGGTCCTTAAAGGTTAACGTAATAAATTGACTGAATTCTACTCTTGCGCTACCTCCCATGGAAAATGCTTGTACGATGCTATCAAGCTTCTTGTCCCCAGGAATAATTTGATTCAGACTATCTTTTAGTGCAGATTCTGTCCCTGTTGTAGGTGAAATCAATTCAACCTTTGAAGAATCTCCCTCTATAACCTGTGTACCCTTAGGGATGACTACAGATACGTCACCTTTGGTAACCTCTAATTTAGGCAGATTACTATTGCTAGGTAAATTAACACTTACCGTGGATTGCTTATATTTCGGGATTTGCACTGTAATTTCTTTGTTGCTATCCCCTGAATTTATCGGAAGAATATATTTATTATTATTTTGAAAAATGACAACTTTGGGTGTATCACCTGAGGGTAACTGTACTTCTATTTCTTTCGTTTCCTCTGGTTGCTGAATTACTATATTACTCATATCAAATAGACGGTTCTTATGATTGATCAGACGATCGTAAGCAATAAGTGCATACGTACCTTGATCCGTAGCCATTCCATCTACTTTTCCGGTTAGAATATGCTTAAATCCGCCATCCGGTCCAGCGAAGGTAAGCAACGCATCAATAAGCGAATTCCCTTTTTTCACAAACTTAGGGTCACTGTGTGGATCTACGCCTACGCCAGTTAAGGCTACTATTACCTGCGAGATACTTTCACTGCTTGTACTTCCCCAGCTTGTAAATCCGCCTTGATCATTTTGCGTACTCGATAACCAATTGATCGCCCGATCCACAGCAGCTTTTACATTTGGATTAGTTGCGTAATAAGGTGCAAGTGCTTGCATCGCCATCGCGGTCATATCAACGTCCGCTTTGGTTACTCCTAAAGCCCAGCCGCCGGCATCTGCTGCACCTTTTTTAACCTCTTTATCCAAGATGTACTGAACCAGATTTTCTCTTGTGCTTTGGTATATTACTCCCTTTTCATCAGGATTAGGGAATAATACCGGGATGTCGTAGTTATGACTATCTAAAGCAATTAGAGCAAAAATAGGACCATTATTCCCTTGCTTCTGAACATATTGATAGTCAGCGAGTGCATTGATTAGATCATAACCCGCAACATTCGTGATATCTTTCCCGATAGAGGTAAGTCCTAGAATCGCTCTGGAATGCTCTGTGCTTTTAAAAGCATCGAGTTTTCCATCTTTCATTAATTCTGTTACTTTCTTAGCTACATTGTTGTAATAGAGATCATAATAACCACTTGGTACTTCGTAGTTGGCACGTGCTAAAGATAAGATCGACCATTCCCCACTGCCAGTACCAAATGACGGATTCTTTACAGTTTTTAAAATATAGGCCAAGCTCTTATCTAACTGTTGTTTGACTCCAGTCGTAGCATTTATTTTGTAGGTAATTTGATAAGTTTGCGTTGCTCTATTTTCTGCTCCGTCTACTGCCGTTACGGTGATTACATTACCACCTGGGTTAAGAGAAACCTTATACTCACCATTTGTAGCAGATAGAGCGACTCCATTTAGCTTCACTACTGGAATGATACCGTCATATACATTATCTGTGACAGCTACTCTGAAACTTAAATCTTTATCGGATACTTCCTGTTTATCCTGCATACCACTTACAGTAATAATAGGTGGCTCAATATCTAAAGAATGGGTAAGCCCGACCAGTGCATGATCTACACTTAATTGAGAGCTTTCCATATTTTCTAGCACTGAATAAGCTTGGTAAACTGCTTTTTGTACTACTGTTTTGCCCAAAATACTATCTTTATTCGGATCACTGTTAATTTCTGCGATTTTGGCAGTTAATGCATCCTTATTGGCAAATGGAAATGGAGGTTCTCCCCAGCCACCAAGATCAGAACTATAGCCATAAGTGGTGAACTGTGTTCGGATGATGTCACCGTCTTGAGGGTGATAATCAGACATCCCGAACGGAGGAAATTCATTATTTACGGCATACATCCAACCCGACATGTGAGTGTAGTCAAACTGACTTAGCCACTCTTGGTCTGCTTTAGTTCTGACTGTATTCCCATCGGCTGAAATCATATCTAAAATATATTGCGGTATATTGACTTCACTTCTGCCACTATCTTTAACTTCAGATAAATAAAAACTACTAGCTATACTTCCAAAGTTTCTATAATTACCTTCTCCTAGCGCACGTGTTATTAGTGATGCGCCATTGTCCCCTTCGTAGAATGGAACTTTAATAGGATCCTTAATATATCCTTGACCCAATGTGAACTTCTCTACGGATACAGTGACATACCCTTTAAGTGTAGAGCTTGCTTCATTCGCATGAGCCGGGATTACACTTGTAGAGAACGTCGTGATAAATACAGCTACAATAAGTAACCAAGCTAAAAACTTATTTTTCTTCATGTTTCCATAACCCTTCCCTTCTCTTCCTATGTTAAAAAACAGAATAAACTTTCATAGCACTACAAAAAAACCACTCAACATAACGTCAAGAGGTTTAAGATAGTGAACCGCAACAATAGCAGGCATATACTATATCAAACACCTCTCTATCGCTCGTAGAGTTTAACGGTGTATCAGAAATAGGCAGATATTCTGGCTCAAGTATCATCACCCTTGCTACCTTCCCAGTTTCCCAGTGGTACCTTGCAAGGACTCCTCTTTCACAGCGGCGGGACCGCGCGGGATTCACACCCGCTTTCCATTTAACCAATCTATGATTGTATTTCCGAAACATTCATAATTGGCACCTATTGCTAATATTAATTTTTCCATGCTTCATCATATCTAATATATATGCTTTTGTCATGCAATATTTGTTTTTTGTATAACGGGTGGTTGGCGATAATCCTACTGAATATCAAATCATTTTAACCATAATATACTCTTTTTCTCTCAGCTCAAAACCATCCTCCAGTGACAAAGAGGCCAACTCAAAGATTCGATCATACTTTTTATTACGCGGGAGCCCTTCTTCCTCAGCCCAGCATGTATAAAGCTCAAACTCGGCGCCTGATACTCCATAATCTGTCATAAGCTTAAATAACTCCCGACAGCACTTGAGTGAGGCGTTATACGATCTCGGTAGAGTATCTTTTAGCTTAGGGGATACAGAGAAGCCGCCCCAATTCGGTGAAATCCGATACACATATGGACTCCGAAAATGCTTGCGAATCTCATCGTTCCAATACCCAAGTTCCTCTATAAAAATACCCGCTGCATCTTCTTCCGAGTCATATACAAGACAGTCCTCATCTCTTAAATGAGATAGATCTGCGATGTCATCCAAAGGAATTATACCTTGCAGGCGCAGAGCCTCTCTTTGTTTCTTATACTCCGGGGAATTTTTCACTTCATTATATGTCTTTGCTGACGGTACACTGCCTCTTTCTCCTAACGGAAGCTCTGTAGCTGAGCCTATGTAATGAAATCTGCTCACTGGATTGCTCTCCATAACTTTGGAATCACTGCAAATCACTAATTCATATATGAATTTACCACAAATTAGTAAGGTACTCGTTGAAATCATTCTATGTTAGGGTATTTGGTAAGCGTTTACAACGAATTCAAGGAGGTGTACGTGTTCATCTAAGCACCAAAGTACTAAGGAAGGTCAGGTTTAAGCATCCACAAAAATGATCTTACAAAGGAGAATTCAATGACTACTCGAATCCAGAAATCATTCTTATCATTGACCCTTGTCACCGCTCTTCTGCTCTCTTTGTTCTCATCCATTGCCGCCGCTGCCACTAAGGACGAGCAACAAGCTAAGGCAGCACCAAAGAGTAAGATCCAATCCTATGTAGACGATATGCAGCCCGGATGGAACCTTGGCAATACTCTAGATGCTACAGGTGAGGATGAAACCTCCTGGGGCAATCCGCGTGTGACCCAAGAACTGATTAAGAAAATCGCCGCACAAGGCTACAAAAGTATCCGGATTCCTATCACTTGGGATTCACACATAGGTGAAGCACCGAACTACACCATTGATCAAGCTTACCTCAACCGTGTCGAAGAAGTTGTAGGCTGGGCGCTAGACGCCAAGTTATATGTAATGATCAATGTCCATCACGACTCCTGGTTGTGGGTGAGTCATATGGAAGAGAAGCATGATGAGACGCTGGCGCGTTATAATGCAGCATGGACTCAAATTGCGGACCGCTTCAAGGATAAATCCGATAAGCTGATGTTCGAAAGCATTAATGAACCTCGTTTCACGGATGGCGGAAGTACGGATGAAGCGAAGATGGAACAAATGCTTGTAGAGCTCAACAATTCCTTCCATCAGATCGTTCGAAACTCAGGTGGAAAAAATGATGTCCGTCCGCTAGTGCTACCTTCATTAGAGACTTCTCCTACCCAACCTAGAATGGATCAGCTCTACAAGACAATTACAGCTCTTAACGATCCGAACATAATTGCGACCGTTCACTACTATGGCTTCTGGCCGTTCAGTGTGAATATCGCTGGTTACACCACGTTTGAAAAAGATACAAAAAACGATATCACCCAAACTTTTGATAACGTTTACAACACATTCGTAGCCAAAGGAATCCCTGTTATCGTTGGTGAGTTTGGACTGCTAGGATTCGATAAAGATACAGGTGTGATTGAACAAGGCGAGAAGCTGAAATTCTTCGAGTACCTTACCTATTATTTAAAAGAAAAGAAAATGACCTCCATGCTCTGGGATAATGGGCAACATTTCAACCGCAAAACGTATAAGTGGTCCGACTCCGAGCTGCAGGGTGTATTAATGTCTGGTCTGAAGGAACGTTCCTCCAGCACTGAAAGCGATCTGGTCTATCTAAAAAAAGGTGCAGCGATCAAAGACACCAAGGTGAAGCTGAACCTAAACGGCAATAAGCTAACCACGATTAGTGCGAATGGGAAGTATCTAACAAAGGGAAAAGATTACACCTTGAATGGCGAGGAGCTCACACTCAAAGCCAGCCAACTCAAAAAACTCACAGCTTCCCAAAAATACGGTGAAAATGCCGTGTTAACGCTGAAATTCAACAAAGGTGTTGCGTGGAGACTAAAGATCATCGTGAATGACACTGCCAAATTAAGTGATGCCAAAGGTACGACTGAATCGTTTGCGATTCCAACTACCTTTAATGGTAACCAGCTCGCCACGATGGAGGCTGTCTATACCGCTGGTGGCAATGCAGGCCCGCAAGACTGGACACCATTCAAGGAGTTCGGCAATACGTTCTCACCCTCTTATAACACGAAAGAAATCAAGCTGCTTCCAGCCTTCTTTAAAGATGTTAAAGATGGAGAGGTCATCTTGAAATTCCACTTCTGGAATGGTGATATCCTTACGTACAAGATCACGAAGAGTGGAACAAACGTTGTAGGAAAGTCTTATTAGCTTTCGCTGTATAATGTAAAAAGGAGTGTCCCTTCACGGGAACACTCCTTTTTACATCATACATATACTTCTTCATACGTCATCAACATCAAGCGATAGACCAGATATACTCCAAGATAAGATCCCGTTAAAAGGAACATTGGATTCAAAAAAATCGCATGGATCGAGGTCATAAATACCGTGTTATCTCTTAATATTTCATATATAGCTAGGGCAGAAATATTACCTAAAATAAGCGTAGACAACACAGAAGCTACATTAAAAACAATACGCCACTTTATCCATTTCCGTTGTATCATTAGCATGGCGACGGGAACCACTATACTGCCAAATACGATTAGAAATTTCATTTAGCCAGCCACCTCAGTATCTCTTTAATCCTCCAGTTCAACACTTTCGATTTGCCCCTCGGCATTCACTGTCCACTCGATATCAACACCTGGCATCAGTCCAAGCTTGTCCTCATCTTCGATCACTACATGTTCGGGGATGGTTAGGGTCTGCTCTCCCCCACCTTCGACTTTAACGGTAACCTGTTTACCATTAGACGTAGTAATCTTCCCATCATATTCAATCTGCTGCAAAACAATCTTTTGGCTCGGATCCGTAATGGTAACCCGCTTGCCTCCGTCTGTCAGCAGCTCAATCTTTTTGTGATAGCCGTCCTTTAAAGTGACTTCCTTAATGACTCTCTGAACGCTAACATCCGCCGGAAGTCCCTCTGTATTTGTGCCGGTTGATGCATTGGGTTGTTCTGTTGCATCGTTCGTAGCCGCAGGTGCAGTGGCTTCTGTTATAGGCGTTGGAGTTACTTGTGTGGTTTCATTGGCAGCTTTAGAGCAGCCACTTAATAGGACGGTGCAGGCACAGATCAAACAAAGAATTGAAGTTCGAATCTGGCGTTGTGAATTTCCTTTATTCTGTGTCATCATTTACCTCCATATTTAAATTTCTTCCAGTTCTATTTAGTGAACATAGTTTTACCTCTTATCATCCTTTTATACCCCAACTTCCCCATATAAGATCAATAGAATGGTAATAATTCATGAACATACAAGCATAAACGCTTATCGTCCTTATAAGGACGATAAGCGTTTATGCGAGAAATATAAGACATAAAGTATGGTGCGAAACTTATACTTTCTTATATTTTCAAAAAACCGCCCTGATTTAAGATCAGTAGCGGTCCTTGTAAATTAAATTATTTGCTGCCGGTAAACGTAATTCCCTTTATAAAGAAGCGGTTGAAGAATGCATAAATAAGTAGCGCGGGTAGGGTAAACACCATTGATGCAGCCATAATATAATTCCAGTGGCTAATATACTGGCCCTTAAAAGTATTGAGACCAAGTGTAAGTGTGAACATCGACTTATCTGACATGAACATCAGTGGCTTCAGAAATTCATTCCATGCACCCATGAATACAAAGATCGTCTGAGCCGCCAATGCGGGGATAGCTAGTGGCAGAGCAATGCGGAAAAATGTGCCGAACTTATTTAGACCATCCATCTCGGCAGCCTCCTCCAGCTCTTTCGGAAAGCTCAGGAAGAATTGCCGCATCATAAAGATGAACGTCGCATTTACCATCATCGGCAGCGTCAGTGCGGCATAAGTATTCAACAAATCAAGCTGTTTCATGATCAGATATGCAGGCACGATAGTCAATTGGCCGGGAATCATCTGTACGGCCAAGATAAGAAAAAACACAACCTTGCTGCCTGTAAAATCAATACGTGCAAGCGCATAACCCGCCATAGAGTTGAACAAGGTATTGCATAGCGTTGAAACTACAGCGATGAGTGCACTGTTGAACATCCATCTGAGGAACAGCGGCTCCTTCACGAAGATGTCGTAATAGTTCTGGAAAGTGAACTGTTTTGGAATAAAGTTGATACTCCCTGACACAATCTCGCTTAACGGTTTAAACGATGAGGATAGTGCCCATAGGAAAGGTATGACCGTCACGCACCCATATGCGAATAACAGGAAATACAGAACCACCTTAACCCCTTTGGAATAATTAATTACCACCTGATCGTCCTCCTAGTTCAGCTTCTCTTCGGAGAATAGCTTCCGCTGGATCAGCGTTACGATCATAATGACCGCAGCCAGCATGACAGCGAGCGCAGAAGCGTAACCGAAGTCGAGATTTTTAAACGCATACTGATAGATAAGCAAAGCCACCGTTAAGGTAGAGTTATTCGGGCCGCCGGAGCCTGCCGAAAAAATATACGATTGATCGAATAGCTGAAAGGTACCAATGACTCCCATGACTACCGTGAAGAAGGTCGCTGGCTTAATCATCGGAAGCGTAATAGAAATAAAACGTCTAAATCCTCCTGCCCCATCCAGCATGGCCGACTCGTACAATGCATCAGGGATATCTTGCAGTGCAGCTAAGAAGACTACCATAAAAAACGGAGCAGTAGACCATATATTCATAAGCATGATCGCCTTAAGAGCGACCGCCGGATCTCCAAGCCAGTTGTAACCATGCAAACCTACGAACTCAAGCACACGGTTCAGCAGACCGTTTGAATTGTAAATCCACATAAAAATAAGTGACAATACCGCCGAGGAAGTAACCGTCGGCATAAAAAAGACGATTCGGAAGAAATTTTTAAATCTAAGCTTAGCATTCAAAATAACGGCTAATAAAATAGCAAATGCAGTCTGCAACGGTACAACGAACAGCGCAAAGGATGCTGTGTTTTTCAGTGCAATCCAAGCTCTCTCGTCACCGGCCATACGTGTAAAGTTATTGAATCCAACCCACTTGTAACTGACATCACCAAGTAAATTTACCTTATGTCCTGATAAATAAAGCGAATAAAAAACTGGCAGGAACAAAAAAGTGCCCAGTACAAGAATAGTAGGAAGCAGGAACAGATAGGCCGTCACATTATTTCTTAGCTTCTTTCTAAATGTTGAGACTTGAGTCATGCTTCACTTTTCCTTTCGGTTCAGAATGAAAGAAGGAAGGGGTGGTCCGAAGACCCTCCCCCTTCAATCCGTTTATTTTGCTGCTTCAATTTCCTTATTCGCTACATCTTCAGCTTTCTTCATTGCATCCTCAAGCTTAGAGTTGCCCATAAATGTATCTACAAATTGGTTATTGAAGTTATTAGTGATGGTAGGCAACGTTGATGCGGCTTGCCATGGTGTTGCATAGGAGGCACCCGCTACAATTGCTCCACGCAGTTCATCCTTGTCGTAACCCAGCTCCTGTGCGACCGATTTACGTGTAGGAAGTGCGAACCCTTTGCTAGTCCAGGTCTTCATTCCGTCCTTGCCAGTCAAGAAAGAGATTAACTGCCAAGCCGCTTCTTTCTTCTTCGACTGCTTGTTCATTACATAAGCTACCGTAAAGGCCATTGTGCCTTTAGTGCCGTTCACCGTTGGAAGCTCGGCGGTAGCATAATCCAGATCTTTATAGTTGGATTCCAGGAATGGAATCGCCCAGTTGCCTTCGAATACGATAGAAGCCTTGCCTTGCCCGAACATTTCTCCACCCCAGCCAGCACCTACTTCCTTAGGCTCACCGGAGGATTTGTCAACGTTGTGCATATCTACAACAAGCTGAAGACCTGGTAGTGCTTCCGCAGATGCGAAGGTTGCTTTGCCTTCTTCGTCAGAAACTTTTCCACCGAACGCTTGGATCATGAACATCTGACGCGCAAGCTCAGGAGCAACGCCGAAACCATAACGAGTGATTTTATCTCCTTCTTTTTTAGTCAGCTTGATCGCGTCTGCTTTCAGTTCATCCCAAGTTGTTGGAGGCGTCGTAATTCCCGCTTCGGCAAAATCCTTTTTATTGTAGAACATAGCGAGCGTAGAGAAATCCTTAGGGAATCCGTAAGATACATCATCCTTCTTAAAAGCATCAACCATTGGCTGTTCAAAGTCTGCAACATCAAACTCAGGTGTCACATAGCTGTCCAACGGCTCCAGTACATTAGCTTCAATGAGACCAGGCGCCTCAAATGCATCCAGATAGAAGACGTCCGGACCTTCTCCACCTATGAGTCTAGTCTTGATAACATCCATGTATTGATCGGCAATAACTTCGTAATTTACTTTCACATTCGGATATTTAGCTTCGAACTCCTTCAGCGTCTGATTTAACAGATCCTGCTCTTCAGGACTCGCTCCCCAGCCTGCAAGTGTAATCGTAACCGGCTCATCCGTTGTCGGTGCTGCTGTTTCTTTATCTGTGCTATTGTTTGTTGCTGCCGTTCCTGCGTTACTGTTTGTTTTGTTGCCACCACATGCGGTCAACATTAGTCCAGCAACCAGCATCAAAGATAGAATTATTAACCCCGATTTTCTCATTTTCAATACAACCCCCTTAGTATTGTCAGGCTTTTTATATAAAAAAATTACGTATTGCCTATAGAGTCACCAGTTCATAACCTGTCTGGTTAGATAAAATCTCCAGCTTTGGCTCGTTATCCACACGACTAACTCGCAGGCTGAGCGTGCCATTGCCAATCTGTAATTGCTCCACCTTTAAGTCATTCATACCGTTTAGAAGTGCAGGCTTGATCGTAATCTGCCGGGTTAGAGCATTCGGTTGAAGACCAAGCAGCGCTTGCACGAACGTCAATGGTGTTCCAGCCGCCCATGCTTGTGGAGAACAGGCCACCGGATAAGGAACAGGAGCACCCAGCTGGTCACTGTAACCACAATACAATTCAGGCAATCTGTAATATTCAAATTGGTCAGCTGCGTTCAGTAATCCTTGCATAACAGTGATTGCTTCCTCTGTGAACCCGGACTGACTAAGGCCAAGTAAACAGAGTGAGTTATCATGTGGCCATACACTTCCGTCATGGTAGCTCATCGGATTGTAACCTGTAGCCGCAGTACTCATAGTCCGAATACCGTATCCTCCGAAGAGATCAGGGGCTACTAGTCTTGCCGCAACTGCTTTTGCCCGCTCTGGCGAGGCGATTCCTGACATTAGAATATGTCCTGCATTCGAAGTAACGGAGTCTACCCGTTTCTTATCCTTATCCAAGGCGATTGCATAAAATTGCTCATCATCCATCCAGAAGTCTTCCTCGAAACGGGTTCGCAGCTGAGCTGCATCTTTTTCCATAACCTCTGCCTGTTCTTCGTGACCTAAGCTCTTGAAGATAGGAGCAAGTCGAGTCAGCGCCTGATACACATAACCTTGAACCTCAACTAGTGCGATCGGGGCCTCCGCATAATCACCATTACTATGGATAACGGAATCCGCAGAATCCTTCCAACCTTGATTGGCAATTCCCTTGGATGACTTCTGATAATACTCCACAAAGGAATCCTTATCATAATCGCCATATTCTTTAATCCAATTCAATGCAGCGTTGAGATGCGGCATTAAAGAGCTAACAAAATCAAGATCTCCTGTCCAGTGGTAATACTCTGCCGTAAGCAGCAGGAACAGAGGTGTTGCATCGATTGTGCCGTAATATGGTGTGAACGGAACCTGGTTAGTAGCCGCTAACTCTCCATACCGGATTTCGTGCATCACTTTGCCTGGCTGCTCGTCGCGCCACTCATCTTCCTTCTGTCCTTGGTAGGCAGCCATTGTAAGTAAGGTTCCCTTAGCAATTTGAGGATTCAAAGATAACATCTGCAGCGCTGCAATCAGGCTGTCGCGTCCAAAGGGAACGGAGTACCAAGGCAAGCCTGCAACCGGAAACTGCCCATAACCAAGGTCTGTTAGCAGCACCCGTAAATCTTGAACACCTCGATGGTACAGCTTGTTAAATAACGGCATATCACTGCTGATGGAAGTCGATGAAGCATTCCAACTAGCGTAAGATGCTCTGAGTTTATTCATTGCTTCCTTAGGTTCATGCTGCAGCGGCTCGTTGCCATCTATCATCGGAGCAATAAAGAAAGCGATTTCAACACTCTCCTGATGCTTCAGCTCGACATCGAAATGTACCTCACCTGTCTCGCTTATTCGGCTTTCCTGAGTATCCCATTTCACCTCGGTTTCTCTCAGTAACTCATCTGCCCCGAGATAACTGATCACTCTTTCACCTGAAGCACTTCGTTCACCCGTCTTACTTCCTAGCTTTCCATGCTGAAACCCACGAATCACGAACATATCTGTAAAATCTGCATCTAACAGCACAGAGAAATCGAATTGGATTGCTTTTGGATAATAACTTGTTAACTTGAAGGTCTCATATAGTGCACCCTCATAAATAAAGCGTGTACGTTCAATTTCTACAGACTCACGCCACAAAATCAATTTACCGTCTTCCTCCATATGAGGATTGGTAAGACGAATGGTAGAGATATAATTCTCATCGGCAGCGGAGGATAACAATATCGGTCGCTGATTATTAATTCGGATTTCCATTCGGCTTAAGAAACGGGTATCTCTGGTATAGAGACCTAGACCCGATTGATCATTGTCCGGTATGTCCCCACTTTTGTCCGTCATTAGAAACAGATCATTTTCTTTGATAACTCGATAATTCAAAACTTCCCCTCATTTCTTCGATGTGTATCCGAAACGTTTCGGAAAAAGCACAAAAAAATATATGTCTTCAGATAATCTAATACTGACAGACTTACCAAAACGTTTCGGATAAGGTATAATCGAATTATAAATCATGATGAAAGCATTTACAAGATGCATTATATATTTTATTTTTTTAATATTTAATACTACATATTACCTTATTGTCCCTAAATATGAAGGAGGTATCCTAATGGTTACTATAAAAGATATTGCCAAAGCCGCCAGTGTATCCGTAACTACCGTCTCCCGAGCCTTAAATGGTTATGACGATGTTAACGAAGGTACCCGGCTCAAGATTAGAACTATTGCAGACCAATTAGGCTATAGCCCTAACATGGCTGCCAGATCGCTTATATCCAAAAAAACAAAAACGCTGGGTCTCCTACTCTCCAACGTTACAAGAGATAGCTCCAAAGACAATATAGCCTTTGAAGTATTATGCGGGATCAATGATCGTTCAGGAGAACTGGATTATGACCTTGTACTCTTCAGCACAACCCCGCAAAAGCAAAGAGTGAAATCCTATAAGACATTATGCCAAGAAAGAGGTGTAGATGGTGTCATTATTATGGGGATTCGACTGGATGATCCCTATCTCAAGGAAATCGTATCCTCTGATATTCCTTGCGTGCTCATTGATATTACACTTGAAGGGCCAAATGTCGGTTATGTCACCTCTGATAATACAAAAGGGGCGCTTCACGCAGTAACTCATCTGCTAGAGTCAGGACATCGCCATATTGCTATGATTAACGGACATACCCAAGCAGATGTAGCACTTCTTCGATTAGAAGGTTACCGTCTCGCCCTTGAGAATTACGGTATTCCCTTTGACGAATCCCTCGTTTTTAACGGATTATTTTCCGAACAAGGAGGAAAAGAAGCTGCTCAGCAGATGATGTCCAGCCATCCTGAGGTCACTGCTATTTTTTGTGCAAGTGATTTGATGGCACTTGGAGCTATGCAGGGTGTGAAGGAAGCCGGAAAATCGGTACCCGAGGATATTTCAATTATAGGTTACGATAATATTGATCTGACAGCGTATTGCACACCAGCTTTGACTACAGTGAATCAACATAAATACGAGTTAGGAACAAACGCTGCTCAGATCCTCATAGATCTACTAGAGAAACAACAAGCTATTCATCATGTTATGCTTCCTAGCGAGCTAATAAAAAGAGATAGCGTTCGAACCCTTTAACATTATGAGGAACTCATTAACAACAAAAAGGATGCCCTTGCATTAGGGACATCCTTTTTTTATTTTAAAACATGAATCTAAGCTAATTTATCACAGCGTCATAGCACGCCCATATCTAGCTAAATACTCTTCCTTCTCCTTATAATCGGGCATGAGGCTTCCAACCTTTCGCCAAAAAGAGCGGTCATGATTCATATGAAGTAAATGACACAGTTCATGGATGATTACATAATCGATAACTTCCACTGGAGCCATCGCCAGGCGATAGTTAAAGGTTAGCTTTTTATCCGAGCTACAGCTTCCCCACTTGGTTCTAGACTCAACAATGTCAATCGTCTTTGGCTTTACTCTAAGCTGTGTCTGATATTTATTGATCCGTTCAGCTACAACCTTCTTACAGCTAGCGAAATAGAATTTCTTCAGCTTAAGTTTAAGCTCTTCCTCATTTAAATCCCCTGTCTCTATTAACTCTTGCAGCGAATAATATTTGCCTAGATACAGGAACTTACCCTCGTCTTCATACTCTTTGAGCTTTGGCGTTTCTCGGTTCGCTTCAATACTTTGCAGCTTCTCCACTATTAATTTTCCATTACGCTCTACCACGCTTTTGATCGTCTCTTCACTTGTTTTCTTGGGAGCTTTGAGCGTTATACGCCCTGAAGAATCTATGTGAATGGAGATTTTCTTGCCGTTTCCATATTGAACATTAAACTCGATCACCTGATTGTCGTACTCAATCTTCATACCCACCATCGTTTCTATAAGGTTATTCGCAACAAGTATAAACGCCTTCGGCGTCCTTATAAGGACGGTAAGCGTTTAAGCGAGAAATATAAGACATAAAGTATAGGTCCAAACCTTATACTTTCTTATATTTAAAAAAGGAGAACGCGTTTAAGCGTTCCCCCTATTTTAACATGATTCATCAACTCACTGGATACTCCCTTACAATGCAACCATTTCCCAATCCGCTAACTTTTCTTTTTGCGAAATCGTAAATGCCTTGGTTAACAGATTCGCTTCCAATTTCGCTTCGTTCAGCAGATTTTTCCAAGTTATCACCACATTATTCTCATCCAACTGTTCAATCTGAATGTCTCCATCAAAGGCTGGATTACTATTTCTGAATTTCAAAATGTTAAAGAGCTTTTGCACAACCGGGCGCTTCACCTCAGCATCAACCTCATCTTGGGTATAATAATGCCGATTAATATTCCGTCCTTCTTTGGTCTTCTCCAGAAGCTCTATATCATTCACTCCAGCTAATAGTCCCACATAATAAATCTGCGGTATGCCTGGGGCAAAACATTGGATGGCTCTCGCCAGCAAGTAAGCCTGATCATCATTCCCAAGTGCTGAATAATAGGTACAGTTGATTTGGTAAATATCAAGGTTGTTATATGCTTCGGTGCTATATATTTTTTTGACATTAGCGCCTTGGCTATAGAGACTTTCTCTTGTCATTTCTGCTTCTTCATCGCTCAAAAGATCCTTTACATCCACCACGCCAATACCATCATGCGTGTCTAGTGTTGTAAACTGTTTTCTCGGGCAAATCTCCAGCCAATGAACCAACCGGTTTACTTTCCCACTAAACAAAGCATGCAGCACCAACATTGGTAACGCAAAATCATATACATAGTAATCCTGATCTGCGATTTTTAACTGGATGCTATAATGTTCATGAATTTCCGGCAATACGGTCACGCCATAAGGGGCAACGGTCTGCTCAGATTGATTCAGCATCTCCCAAATATCTGGCTCAACAAAGAAACAATTCGTACCGATTTTTTTGTTGGCATATGCGAAAGCATCTAGTCGAATAATTGAAGCCCCTTTTTCTGCCAAAAAGGTAAGATTGTCCGTTATGAATTTCTGCGTCGTTGCTGTGGTCACATCCAGATCAATCTGTTGTTCATCAAAGGTACACCATACTTTCTCCAAGCTGCCATCCTTAAAGGCAACCTCTACGTATGGGGCGCGCGGCTTACGCTTATAGATTAAATCCACATCTTGCGGAGTAGGCTCACCGTTTGGCCAAAAATCCTTGTAACGGATAAACAAGTCGGCATATTCTGATGCATCCTTTTTCTCAAGAAAGTCCTGAAAATAAGGAGATTGTCTGGAGATATGATTAATCATGAAATCAAACATCATATAATAATCTTTACTCATCACTTCGACGTCCAACCAATCTCCGAATGCAGGATCCACCTTGGTATAATCCATTGGTGCAAATCCTCTGTCACCCGAAGAAGGATAAAACGGTAGTAAATGAACACCTCCAACGATGCCTCGCAGATGCTTATCTAATACTTCATTTAATTCTTTTAAATTATGCCCGAGGCTATCTGCATAGGTAATCAACATAGCTTCATTCTTAATTTGCATTATAAATCCCCCTCGTTAGATTTCGGCTATATCTGCGCTCTTTTCCCCTTTGCATATCAAAGCCTCATAAGGCCTCAACAAACCATTACCATGTTTATTAATGTTAGACAGTACAACATGGCCTGCAAGAGGATCAGTTAACGGAATAGTTTGATCCGTAAAATTACAGATTACCGTCCAACACTCATTCCCGTAAGTTCGAACATATCCACCTAGCTCATTCGAGTCCACATAAATCTCATGATAATCACCATAAATTAACGCCTTATTGTCCCGTCTCAGCTTGATTAATTCCCGATAAAAATGAAGGATAGAATTATCGTCTTGGAGCTCTTCCTCCACATTAATCGATGAGTAATTCGGATTCACATTAATCCATGGCTCCCCATTCGTAAATCCGGCCATTGGTTCTGAACTCCATTGCATCGGTGTGCGGCCCTGATCCCTGCTTCTGATCGCTAAATAGTTCAGGATATCTGTCTCAGACCTACCCAGTGCAGTTTCATTACGGTGATAATTTAAGCTCTCAATATCTCTATACTCTTCAATTGAAGCCATGAAATAATTGCTCATTCCAATCTCTTGCCCTTGATAAATAAACGGTGTTCCTCGCATTAAGAAATAATAGGCAGCCAGCATTTTAGCTGAGTCTTTATGGTATATCCCGTCGTTACCGAATTTTGAAACCGAACGCACATGATCATGATTCTCCATAAAAAGTGCCATCCAGCCCTTATTGGCTGTCTCAATCTGCCATTTAGATAACGCGTGCTTAAATTCAGTCAGCTTCCAAGGATGATAGATTCCTTTAGCCATTGGCTTGGCATCCAGATCTACATGATCAAATTGAAATATCATATTAAAGACGCCGTTCTGCTCATCTACATATTCATGAATTTGCTCTATCGGAACTCCAGGGGCTTCCGCTACCGTCATCACATTGCGAGGTTCAAGAACCTCCTGTTTCATCTCGTGAAGAAAATCCAAAATTCCGGGTTGATTCAAACAAGCTTCTGCCAGAGGAACATAGCGGCGGTCGTCTTCAGACTTAAGGTGCGGAAATTGCTGGTTCTTTTTAATAAATGTGATCGCATCAATGCGAAATCCGGCTATTCCTCTGTCAATCCACCAATCCATCATGGAAAAGATGCTTTGGCGAACTTCGGGATTCTCCCAATTAAGATCCGGTTGTTTCTTAGAGAAACAATGTAAATAATATTCCTGTGAGGTCTCGTCATATTCCCAAGCTGAACCCCCAAAATTCGATTCCCAGTTGGTAGGCTCCTGGCCATCGTTCCCAGGCTTCCATATATACCAGTCACGCTTTGGATTGTCCTTAGAACTTCTGGACTCCATAAACCAAGCATGTTCATCCGAGGTGTGATTCGCTACCAGATCCATGATCATACGAATTCCGTACGCTTCCGCTTGTGTGATCAATTCGAGCATATCTTCCATACTTCCAAATTCATCCTGAATTTTATAGAAATTCCGAATGTCATACCCATTGTCATCATTAGGTGAATCGTAGACCGGACACAACCAAATAACATTGATGCCCAAATCCCTTAAATACCCGAGTCGGTTGATGATTCCACGCAAATCCCCTACTCCATCTCCATTTGAATCCTGAAAACTCCGGGGATAAATCTGATAAACCACACTTTCTTTCCACCAGTTGCTGTTTCTAATCTCCATAACTCCACACTTCCTCCAGCACCCGAGTTTAGGGCTTTCTTTATCTTATTTAATAGCGCCTTGGCTGACGCCTCTTATGATGTAACGTTGACCAAACAAATAAGCAATAAGAATCGGCAGGATCGTTAACAAAAGTGCTGGTATCAACAGTTCCCAGTTATTCATGTACGTTCCGTTAAAAACCTTCATCTTAATAGGCATAGTAAAATGGTTATCCTTAGTCAGTACCAGTGAAGGTAGCAGATAATCATTCCAAATCCATAACACATTCAGAATCGCAATTGTCACTGATGTTGGAGCCAACATAGGCAGTACAATCTTAAAGAATGTCTGTCTACGATTACATCCATCGAGCAGTGACGCTTCTTCCAATTCATAAGGAATTGACTTCACAAAACCATGGTACATAAATACCGATAACGCACTTCCGAAGCCAATGTAGAGAATAATCAATAATGGAATAGGCGCTGCGTCGATCCAGTGAAACTTTGCCCCGTAGATATAAATCAGGGGAATCATAATGGACTGAAACGGAATAATCATGGAAGCCACCATTAGAGCAAAGAAACCATTATTAAATTTAGTCGAATGTCTCACCATGTAATAGGCGGTCATTGCTGCAAAAACACCAATGAATAGGACACTGAAAAAGGTGACTACGACTGTATTTCTAAATGAGACAAAGAAATTCATTTTATCAATGACTTCAGCAAAATGCCCGAAGTTTAAGCTAGTTGGCAGTGAAAAAGGGCTTTCGAGAATTTGACCATTACTCTTGAAGGAATTGACGATCATAAGAAAGAATGGAAAAACAAAAATAATGAAAAACACAATTAAAAATAAATACGTCAGAATCACGGAAGTTTTTCGTCTAGCACTCATCATGCAGCAACCTCCAATTTCTTACTGAAATAAACCTGCAGGCCGGTAACAACTGCAACGATAGCAAACAATACAAAGGCTTCCGCTTGGCCAACGCCATAATTATTTTCGACAAAGGCCTTTTTCACCACATGCATCGATACCATGGTTGTACTATCATAGGGTCCGCCTGCCGTTAGAGAATAGTTAACGTCGTAAACCATAAAGGCATTCTTGAGAGTTAAAAAGATGGTCACTACAAAGGAAGGAACCATCAGCGGCAAAGTAACCTTTCTCAACCGTTGCCATCCATTGGCACCATCAATCGTAGCTGCTTCCATTACATCTTTTGGCACATTGACTAAGCCAGCGACAAAAATGATCATCATATAGCCCGCTGATTGCCAGATCGACACAATAACAATGGCCCAGAAAGCTAAATGTTCATCCCCTAGCCACCCTAAACGCAGCCATTCTATCCCAAACTTCTCACCAATAGAAGGCATGGTTTGTACGAATATAAACTGCCAGATGTAACCTAGAATCAAGCCACCAATCAAATTCGGTGTGAACAAGGAGGTTCGAAAGAAATTTTGCATCTTCACTCCGGAAGTCACTAAATAAGCCAATATAAAACCGAGAATATTGATGATAATAACGGTTGTCACGACAAACTTAACGGTCAATAAAAGAGAATCCCAAAACTTGGAGTCCGTAAATGCTGTCTTATAGTTAGCTAAACCTGAGAACTCTATTGGATTTAATGGAGAGGTCATATTGGTAAAGGTCAGATATAATCCATATGCAAAAGGAATCAGCACGGCAATCGTAAAGAAAATGATCGTGGGACCGGTGAAAAATAACTGGTTGCCCATTCGTTTGATCAGACGTTTTTCTGATATCATACGTTTAGCACACCCCTAATTGCTCTAAGGAGGAAACAGGCGAGAATCACCCCAACCCGCTTCCCCAATTCAGCAAATGATTAATTACTTTTGGCTTTTGTAATAGGTTTCAATAGCTTTGGCAAGATCAGCACGGGATTCTTTTTGGGCGATATATTTCTGAATATCCGGTGCAAGAATGTTACCCCAATCTTCGACCTTCACATAGTTTGAACTGAACGGCATCGTATTTCCGGCTACCACAGCATCCGCGATCGCTGATCCGAGCGGATTATTCACTTTCAAAGTGTTGTTCTTAAAGGCCGAGACGACTTGTGACTGGTTCACCAGAAAATCTTGACCTTTTTCATCATAAACGAGCCAGTTCAGGAACTTCTTAGCTGCTTCTTGCTCAGCCGGGGTTGCCGCTTTATTAATCACCAGAATATTAGTTGGACCTGCAGCAATCTTATTGTTCAGCGGATTGTCAGGATTGTTATCCACTGGGACAGGTATAAATCCGAAGGATTCTCCACTAACCGCCTGCAATGAATCATAAGCCCAGTTCCCGTTAAACAGGATAGCTGACTCCCCTTTACCCACACTTACATGCGCATCGTCATAGTATTTGCCCAGTGGACGTTCCCCGTATTTGTTGTATTCTTTGGATACCAGCAGATCCATCGTATCGTAGTAACCATTCCAAACATCATTACTTGCTAAATCAAATGTTCCGGCTTTTAGTTGTTCTACTATCGTGTTCGGATCTTCTGACTGATTCACAAACTGTGTACTGTAATGGTTCGCTACGGACCAGTTTTCGGTTTGATAGGCAACCGGATATTTCACTCCGGAAGCTTTAATTTGATCTAATAATTCTTTTAGTTTGTCACGAGTATTAATAGTGTGTGGATCGAAAGTACCGCCAACGGCTTTATCAAGTACACTCTTGTTGTACACGAGACCGAAGCCCTCTATTGAAAATGGAAAACCGGCAATTTTCCCCTCTGCGTCTTTAACGCCGTAAACCGTATCTTCATTCCACTTCTCACCTGAAAGATCTATACCAAAATCCTTATATTTGTTCACAATGGAATCGGGGGACATCATCGCCATAGTTACCGTTTTACCGGATGCCGTAAGTTTATCCAGCAAATTAACGGTTTCACCAACAGCTCCAGAGACAGCTTCAACCTTAATATTCGGATTCACTGCCATGAAATCTTTAGCCGCTTGTTCCCATTGGGAAGCGATTTCACCTTTACCGTTCGTAATAATTATGCTGACTTGCTCATCCTTCGAGTTCGCTTCCGGACTGGATCCCGCTCCGTTGGAACCACCACAAGCTGTCAATGAAACAGCAAGTAAAAGAACAAATAATAAAACTGATATCTTTTTCAAACAAAACCCCTCCATCTTGTGCTTTTTTATATGCTAGACCCCTATAAAAGTCTGAACATCAGATTGATACCGTTTTCATTAGTTAAAGAAATCCTTCAAAATTTCAACTAGCTTATATACTAGAAAGCTTTCTTGCCTGTATTGTAACATCGCTTGGTATCGGTTTCAATACAATTTAAAGCTAAGTTTATAAATTATTCGGAATAATCACTGAAAAATAAGGTTATTTCAGTTAATTATTTATACCTTATACATGGTATCGATACCAATCAAGATAAATAAATAAGCGAGTTTGCATTGCAAATTCGCTTATCAGTGTTACGTAGATTCTCGAACTACCAGTTCAACCGGAAGCTCATAAGTAACTGGCTCTACATTGGAATCATCCAGCATCTCCATAAGAACTTCCCCTGCCTTACGCCCCATCTGCTCTATAGGCTGCCGTATAGTCGTTAATGCGGGATCCAACATCTCAGCGAGGGGCTGGTCATCGAAACCAATGATCGCCAGATCTCGTGGGATACTTAACCCTTCCTTTTTCGCAGCCATCATCAAGCCACCAGCAATTTCATCACTGCCTGTAAACACAGCGGTTGGGCGATCCTTCATTTCAAGCAAGAGTTTCATTACTTTTTTCCCATCTTCAATGGTATGCTGGTTAACCAAAATCCAGTTAGGATTCACTTGAATCCCGGCCTCTTCCAATGCTTTTTGATAACCTAGGTTACGGTCTTTATCTTTCCCGGCCTCGGTAAACAGACCTCCCGTACAGTAAGCAATTTTACGGTGACCTTTTTCAATTAGGTGCTTGATTCCTAAGTATGTACCTTTAAATTGATCCAGCCGAATCATCGGAATTTTTGCATCACTCACATATTCATTACATAACACAATAGGTCCAAATTCAGTATACGGTTCAATGACTTTCCAATCATTCTCAATGGATGCCATGATGATGCCGTCCGCTTGTTTGGTCTTCAACAAATTTAAATAGGTTAATTCTCTCTCCTTATCCTCATTAGTCTGACAGATCAAGGTTTGGTAGCCGTTTTTGTAACCAACCTTCTCTATAGAATCAACTAAATAGGAGAAAAAAGGATTCACAATTCTAGGAACTACGACAGCTATCGTTGTTGTCACTTGTCCTCTTAATCTTCTTGCCGAGAGATTCGGGGTATATTCAAGTTCTTCCATTGCTTTTAATACCAGTTCTCTTTTATCTGCTGAAATATGAGGATAGTTATTTATTACTCGGGATACGGTCGTCTTAGACACTCCTGCTAAACGCGCCACATCTAAAATATTTGCCATTTCTACACTCACTCCAGATAGGGACAGTTTTTGAAACCAGTTTCAATCATTTTAGCTTAAAATATAAAAAAATGAAAGGGTCCTCAATACACTGGATATCCTGCCACAAACATCGCTAAATACAAAAGACTCCCCGCAACAAAAACTACAGTAAGGATAGCATCCTTTGATTTCTCTTCAGTGAGCGCGACAGCAGCAAAAGCTAGTGGAAATGCAACAAGCAAATACCGCGGGGCTGACAGCAGCCAGGTAGCTCCCACTACGAACGCAAAGTACACGATGAAATAGGCGGTATATGAAGGTCGGATCTTTTTTGCACCAATGAACATGATAATTAGTGCTGAGAATATAGCGATTAAATTGGGTAGCCATAAGCCGAGAAAAGAACGGCTATCTCCACTCTTAAAGGTGCCCACAGCGTATTCCATCTGATATCTTACCGTATCAAAAAAGAGATAAAACCGCTGAGACCAATGCTCTCTCTGGTAAATACTGAACTGAAACGCATTTCCCGTCACGTGATAATTAATAAACAGATAGGCCAGCAAGCCCGTTGATATGATAGCGAGAAAACATACAGCGCTGATGATTCTATGTATAAAGACTTTTTTACTTAATCGCTTATAGTTGCCCATCAGATCCCGTCCAAATTCAATCGCAACCGGTACAATCAGAAGTACTCCGGGAGAACGTGTATAAGCTGCAAGTGCACCGCATAAGCACCCGATCAGCCATTCCTTTTTTCTCACAAAATATAAACACATCAAAGATAATGCCAGAAATAGAGCCTCGGTCATCGGAATGAAGAAAAAGAACGCCGCAGGGAATATGAAAATGTATTTCACGACCCGCATGGCATTCTTTCGATGCATGTCTAATGCTGCCAGTTCATAAGCAACCAATGCAGCGACAATCGATGAGATATTGGAAACGATGAATCCAGCGACAAGATAATTGCCTACGAATACTTGAACTACTTTAATTAGATTTGGGAGAAAGGGAAAAAATACAATATGGAACTTTGGATCTCCCTCCGTTACGTACCAGTTCTCGGCAATCCCCAGATAACTAGAAGCATCGATTCCAGAGATATGCCAAGTCTCTGCCATTTTGCTAAGCAGACCACCTGAATAGCCATTCTGTATGATCAAAAATGAATACCCGATGAGCATAAGCAGGATACGACTCGCCAATATCCATCCAATAATATAAAGCCAAGCCTGTCTTCTATCCTGCTCCTTACTCTTCCAAGTCACTTCAGATGCTGGATTCGTCAAAACAAAATCCGTCAATACAGGTATAGTGCGGAGCCCCAATAGCACAAAAAGCCCGAAACAGACCACAGAAGCGAGGGTGCCCAACATGGTCCAGCTCTGAGTCGAAATGGTCCAGTAAATAGCCGTCACCATCATAACAAGTATGAAGATGAAGGAAATGATTTTGTCGTGCTTTTTCATTTGATCCTCCAGTTGTTTAGTCCGAACAATTGTTTAGGAAAAAAAGGATATAATTACCTATAGAAGTATAATAGTCTTTGTGTATTTTTTTGTAAATCAATAGCTGAAATAAAAGCTCAAAGGCAATTCATCATCACTTTGAAAACTGTTCGACATCCTGTAGGTTATATACAATGTATCCTCGCCCTTGCCGTATGACCATGATTCTTCGATAGAGCCTGTTAATGGTTTTAGCGGAAGAGTCATCCTGTCAATCGTTAGGACGGATTCTTCGACTTTGTCAGCCGCCTCCTCATCCGCAGGTTTGTATTGGTTCATAAAAGCACGTACCAGTTCTCTCGCATCTTGATAACCGCTTTCCGATCTGGGAAAGACCGTTCCTACCCGGTAACCAATGATTTTATTGCTCTTAACATCTACCACAATCTGCTGTATAAACTCCTTTTGATTCACGGATAAGATATCATCCTGCATAATTGTACCCAAGGTTGTATCGTATTCACCCACTGCATCCGCAATTTGCAAAGCAGCAAGCCCTTCTTCACGCGGCTGCATGAACACAGCCCGATGCTCTTCCACATGTGTGAAAAGCTCAGCATACTTGGGTCTTTCCTTACTGCATGCAGTGAATACCAGCAAAAGAATGACTATTCCACAAATGAGATTCAAATATGATTTTTTCAAACGAATACACCTCCTGGCCTGACGAAACCGGTTTGGTTGATCCCCCCTAAACCTTACCATATATTTAAAAAAAGACACGGATATTCAAATCTTATATTAGAAAATGAAGCCTGCCTACGGTAGTGGGCCCCAAAGAAAAAGCCCGAGCGTTTATGCTCGGACTTAATATCATTCAAATGGATAGATCCAGAAATGCTCTGATCCAAAACGATCTTGGATTTCTTTATCCTCTAGCGTTTTGCTGCCTAACAGTTCAGCGGCTTGGAATTGGGATTTATGCGCCTGAATGGATGCCATCTTTTGCTTCAGGAAATCTTTCACTTCAATGATTACCTGAGGCTCTCCAATCTCTTCAATATTATTGGCGAAAGCTATACAGTGAACAGGAGGTCTCTCTGCCTTGGGTATTCTTCCAACCGTTCGAACCACTGCAGCTCCGGTAGCATCATGATCGGGATGAACGCTGTACCCCGGATAAAATGTAATGATCAGTGAGGGGTTAAGCTCCTTCAGAAGCGCATCAATATGGCCCTCAAGCAGAGCTTGATCTTCAAATTCAATCGTCTTATCGTGGAAACCAAGCATTCTCAAATCCTGTATTCCAATCGCTCGGCAGGATTCTTCCAGCTCCTTTTTACGGATCTCTGGGAGGGTTACCCGATTTGCAAATGGCGGCACGCCCATATTCCGGCCCATCTCTCCAAGTGTCAGACAAGCGTAGGTGACTTGGGTACCGTTTTGCACATGTTTAGCTAGTGTTCCAGATATACCGAAGGCCTCGTCATCCGGATGCGGTAATATGACTAGAATATGTCTTTCCACTGAACTCCTCATCTCCTCTACCATTAGAACGGCTCCCGGCTTAATTGTAAAGATACGACCAGTTTGCCTTGACTGTCATGCCCGGCCAGAATCAATCTTTCGGTCTCACTCTCTTCATAGTGAGTTAATCCTTCCGAGTACACCCAGCCCTGTGACATTTTTAAGCCGACCCGATAAGGTCCATTGCCGGAAATCGAACCATGGGAATATCGGATCACAGCATTAGTAATGAAAGTAGCCGCCGGATGTTTAGAACTATCGAAATGGGCAGCGTATGCTCCCGTTGTCATCTCAAGATGGATATACAGATCCTGATCTTTAAGCAGGTCGATCCTATCTTGTATTTCGGATTGATTGATTAGCTGCAATGTCGCGCCTCCATATCTGAATGAATATATTCATACGAAAAATAAGATCCATACCTTATAAAGGACGGATCTGTTAAATGATAAGCGGGTCCGTATTTCTCATCAAAGTATAACTTCCAAAGCTTTGTAATTCAATGGTTACTCCTGATAAGGGGCCCTACGTCTTCACTAATAGAGCAGTATAGGAACTTGATCAAGCATCGAGATCTCAATATATGGTAAAATTAATGTGGATAAAAACTGTATAGAATTTGAATTACAGGAGAAAGGATGGAGCGACTTGGGATTTCATCAAACATCTTTTTCAATCAAATATCCAAACGTAATGAAAACATTAATTGCAATGTGTTTTTTCGAAGTTTCCTTGATAATTACTATGTATAATAGTACTAGCCGCACATCAGACTTTCTATTCTTCTTTCCAAGAATATGGTTCATCTTTATCTTCATTATTATCATATTTGTACTCTATCGATGGATTAGTTCTAAGAGTATTACAATCGGCGACAATTATATTATTTCTTTAAATAAGAAAAGATACGATGCGGATGAAATAAGCTCAGTATTTATCGATGGTGAACGAATTGGATTTAAGACTGTTGATAAAAAGTTAGTTCCAATACAGCTGTACTTTACTTTTAAGAAAGAGAATACGGTTAATGGCATGAACGAAATTAGGGAGTGGGCACAAAGAAACAACAAGCCCATAAGATATAAGTTCTTCTTTGGATGGATTTAAGCAAAGGGGTGTCCTATATCCATTTTATATGGGTTTTAGACAGCCCCTTAT
The DNA here is from genome assembly GCF_976954365.1 of Paenibacillus sp. Marseille-Q9583. Taxonomy (NCBI): domain Bacteria; kingdom Bacillati; phylum Bacillota; class Bacilli; order Caryophanales; family Paenibacillaceae; genus Paenibacillus; species Paenibacillus sp. Marseille-Q9583. The sequence continues at coordinate 101,693 of NZ_CDRJTB010000003.1, read as the reverse complement.
ATATTTATGCATGCTGCTGTTCAGATTAAATTATTCTTTCAGCCTTTTATCCAGAATTGGGCGTATGAACCAGATGTAATAAACCAGACAGAGTAGCAATACTACAGATGTCAGAAAAAAGGGGGTTTCATAATCCTGTCCAATCAAAATCCATCCGGTAAGCAGAGCGGCGCCGGATGATCCGAGGCTCCGAAATACGGATCTCATCCCTGCGTAGAGATTCCTCTCCCGCTCCTTAAAGGCAGACATCAACTGACTGTCCAGCAAATTAGACAGCATCGTAAGCCCTCCCCCACGAACCAGAAACACAATTGTGAACATCCAGACCGGCATAGCCCAGGATAAAGAGGCGAACACGAGTATGTTAACCAAAAAGACAGATACGATGGCCACATTGTGGCCAAAACGCTCTAATACATAAGGCGTCATTAAAGAAGCTGCAAACAAAACAGCTCCACTTACCGCCAGCAGAATGGACACTTTATCATCCATCCAGTTCAGTCTATACTTCACAATTACATTAAGAAATGACCCAGTGATGGCTATCGCTGCTCCGAGCAGGGCCATGAATACCGAGAACAGCCAGAGTGTGCCGGAAGGCAGCTTTTTCCTCAAGCTAGAGACTTCACGGTTCACTTCCAGAACTTCAGAGGTTCTAACCGTTTCGCTTTCCCTCCCCTCAGAGGGAAGCCAGAGTCCTCTAATCATACTGTGAACAACGAAAACCAGTGCAGCAAGCAGCAGCGTAAGCCCATATCCATCCCCGCTATCAGCCGAATTCGGCAAGTATCCGGCAGCCAGGGTTCCTGCCCCTGTAAATGCCGTAAACACAGCAAACATCAGAGAGAAGGCACTGGCTTCTTCCTTGCGCGAGGCACAATAGTGAAATAGCAACTGCACCTCAGTCGTCTCCACAAGAGTAAGGCCAATTGAGACCAAAGTTTGAGCCAAATAGAATATGCCGGAATGATTGCCAATCGCATAAAGTGCACTTCCTGCCGCTATAAACATGATGCCGGATACTAGCAGCTTTTTACGACCTATACGGTTTGCCGATATGGATACAGGAATAGCCAATGCACCCATGATCAGTATACCTATGGACATGAGCAGCCCGATTTCATCCTCCTTCATTCCTTTGGACAGCAAATGCAAATTAAGAACTAGCGAATACATACCGATGCCGATGCCATACATGGCTTCGGTCATAAGAAACCGGCGGACGCCGACAGACAGGCGCAGCAAGTTCCTCATATACCCAGACATACCCATAACCCCTTTCTTTGGTGATACAGTCAAATAGGAAGGGCTCCAAACGGAGCCCCTCTACTTTCAAATGTATATTTTAATTGTAGGGGCCAAGCCCTATTCCGGCTGTGTCTTCTTTAGATAAGCCCGCCATGTAATACACCATTTTGCAGGATCATCAAGAGAAGATTCCACATTCCGGTGAACGGTGCTGTTGTGCGGAGCTAATTTGACGATATGCGGCTCCGTGTAAGCTTCATTCGAAATATGGGTCAGTGCCTCGATATATTCATCAAGATCTTCCTTCGAATAAGATTCAGTCGGCTCCAGGGTGAACGGCTGTGGAACGATGTAAGGATGATGGGATGTCCAATAATGCAGGCCGAAATCACACATCCGGCGGGTGATGTCTTCTGTCGTTACCCCAGTCTCATCCGTAAGCTGCTTCCAGCTGTACCTTACCTGTTCAAGACGTCGACCTTTGATGTAAGGAGCGCTGGCTCCGCGGATTTGCAGAATTTTGTGATACAGGTAGTTATTATTCAGTACAGCGATTTGGGCTACATTCTTAAGACCGTCTGGCCCCAGGCTCATAATCCAAGCGTAGGAACGAAGTACAGTCTGGGCCACGCCGTGGAAGCTGCGGACTTTGCCGATGCTATCACCGCTTTGCTCTACAAGGACATAACGACTACCGTCCCAGTCAACAAGCGGACCGGGCAGGAAACGCTTAAGGGAATCGGTTACCCCAAGAGCGCCTGTAGCCGGCCCTCCGCACATGTGAGGTGCAGCAAAGGTCTTATGCAGGTTGAAGAAACACATGTCAAACCCGGCTTCCTTAGCCCGGGTGATACCCAGCAGCCCATTCGCGTTCGCCTGATCGTAGAAGCAGATTCCTCCTGCTTCATGAACCACGTCCGTGAACTCGCGGATACGATGATTGTATATCCCTGTGTCTTCCGGATTAGCCACGACGAAACCCGCCGTGCGTTCAGAAGTGGCATTCTTCAGCTTCTCCAGATCCGGGAATCCGTCTTCGTCAGGATGCAGTGTAATAATCTTATATCCTTTAACAGCTGCGGTCGCCGCTTGGGAAGGATGTGAAAAGATCGTCGTAATGATCTCATCCCGCTGGTCTCCCTCGCCACGTGAATCATGATATGCGCGTACAATGGAAGCCATGGCCAGCAAGGCCTGGGTGCCGCTGCTTGGCTGGAACGAGAAAGCATTCATCCCTGATATTTCACGCATCGCCTGATCCAGCCTATAGTAGATTTCCAGAATTCCTTGAACGGATCCAGCATCCTGCAGAGGATGCAGTTCCATCAGATTTGGGGTACGTATAAGCATTTCATTGATACGGGGAATATATTTCATCGTACATGTCCCCTGTCCGATCTCTACATTAAGGTCGGAACCCAAAGTCTCTTGAGAGAGTCTTAAATAATGCCTAAGAACTTTGGCCTGACCGATCTCGGGCAGCGCCGGTGCTTCTTTTCGCCGCATCGTTGATGGAATTCGGGCGGAGCCTTGACCGACAACCTCGGCAATCCCAGCCTCGGTGCCCGGCGGAATCACTCCGCGCTCACCCGATCGGTGAAGCTCGAAGATCACCGGTTCATCCCATTTGGCCTGGTGAAAGCGGCGCACCTTATGATCTCTACGAATCCGTTTCATGGCTTTCCTCCTACTCTTCTGTACTATTAATTCTTGCAGACAATGTTCTCGATAGCTGAGGCAAGCCGGTCCAGATCTGCCTGCATATGAATTTCAGTTACGCAGTATAGAGCACATTGTCCCCACTGGGGATATGCGGAGGATAGATCTTTTCCTCCGAAAATCCCTACTTCCAAAAGACGCTTGTTAATCTCAGCAACAGATATTCCAGTCTCGTTGAAATCTAAGACAAATTCTTTGAAAAAGGCTGTATCTTTAAAGCGCAAAGAGATCCCGGGAATGGCACACAGCTTATTCGCCGCATATTGAGATTTCTGTATAATGGTCTCCCCAACTTCCTGCATCCCCACTGGTCCAAGCAGGGATAGATAGACTCCGGCGGTAATTCCCCACAGGGCTGTCTGTGTTCCCACCGACTCCTTCCCCTTCTCCCGTTGGGCAAAGGATGTACGCTCATAGGCTACATCACCGAAGCCATATTCACCTTCCACTTCAGTAGGAACAATACCGAACAGGCGGGACGGATATTCCATCACATAAGTATCTTCATCCCGGGTAGCGATGAATCCGGCTTGACCCCCACCATAGTTCATATGCATGCCCAGCGGCTGCAAATCCCCACAGACAATATCAGCGCCATAACGGCTTGGAGGTTCCAGTACGCCAAGGGAGATCGGATCAACGCCCACAATAGAGATAGCATTTACCGCGTGCACAAGCTCAGATATTTCAGCACCCTGATCCTCAATAATTCCGAGATAACCTGGATTCTCGAAGTAGAACGCCGCCGTTCCTTCCTCAAGCTTGCCCTGCAGATCATCCAAATCTATTTTTCCTGTCACCGGATCAATCTCCACATACCTAATCTCCATTACAGGTGTACAGTAATTGGTAATGATCTTGGCTTTATCCGGATCGACGGATCTGGAGAGCAGCGCAATCCTGCGGCCTGTAATCCGGCCCGCCATTCGGATGGCCGTGGAGGCTGCCTGTGCCCAGTCGAAGGTAGGGACATTAACTACGTCCATATCGACGAGTTCGGCCATCAGGCTCTGATACTCGAACAAGGACTGAAATCGGCCGTGGTCTTCGTAAGGCTCTCCTGCATAAGCCGTCACGAACTCCGAGCGCTGATTAATTTCGTCGCATACAGCCGGAACGAAATGCTGCCAGCAGCCAGCCCCGAGAAAGTTGATATAATCGGCGCCATGCTTGTTCTTCACAAGCAGAGCCTCGATATGTCGACGAAGCTCATATTCATTCATAGCTGGAGGAAGATTCATCTCCCGCTTAAGCTTCAGACTGTCTGGAATTGCATCATGCAGCTGGTCGGCGGAGCTCAGGCCGATTTCCTTCAGCATTGCCTCACGGACTTCCGGTGCTGTATTCGGGATATAGGGATGGGCATAAGTTCTGTGTTCAGACAAGGTTAACGCCTCCGTCCTTAAAAGGTTGATTTAAAGTATTTATTTCCTTAACCGTTAGGCAATGCCGCCGCCATCTACAACAAGTACGCTTCCGGTGACCCAGGAAGACAGATCGCTAGCTAGGAACAATACCGCATTTGCGATATCACGTGGTGTACCCAATCGCTCCAATGGACGTCCCCCAGCAGAGGCTACGAGGAAGGCAGCTTCGTCCTGTTGAAGCTGCTTGGCTTCATCGCGTAAAAGCGGCGTATCCGTGTCGCCTGGGGACACGCAGTTCACGCGAATGTTCGCGGGACCGTGGTCAATGGCCATGGCTCGGGTGAGATTGACCACTCCAGCCTTGGCTGCACAGTAGGAAGCGGCACGGTCCCCGCCTTTAAGGCCCCAGCCGGAGCCGGTATTAATGATGCTGCCACCGCCTCCGCGCTCCATCACCGGGATTATATATTTGGAGAGTAGATAAACTCCCTTAAGTGATACATCCATTACCAGATCCCAGTCGGCTTCCTCAAGCTCGACAACGGTCTTACGGCGGATAATCCCCGCATTGTTGAACAGAATATCGACTTTGCCGTACGCGTTCTCAATCTCTGAGGCAGCACGCTTGCAGTCCTCCGAAGAGGAGACATCGCAGCGGTGGAAGCTTGCTTCCCTTCCCCGCCCTTTCATCTCATGAACAGCCTGCTCCCCTTGCCTTACATTGATGTCCAGCACAGCCACATGTGCTCCGAAATCCGCAAGCAGTCCGGCCGTAGCAAGGCCAATACCTGAAGCACCTCCGGTAATAACAGCTATCTTTCCGCTTAAATTGAGTACATCCTGTGTGTGGAGCATGCTGTCCCCTCCTCTCATTGATGCGATTGTGGTAACCCGTACAGCATTTGTCTAGCAAGCCACTCTGGCGTGGTATCTTCTGATAAAAACGGAATGAGCAGAATACGGAATGTAAAAGCTTCCGATGTTACCTTATGATTCGGCATCTGGGCAGGTCCACAACTGTTGCTGCCCAGCCCATTCTGCCGGTAATCCAGATTCAGTGTGACAAAGTCACGCGGAACAAGCTCGCTTGCATGTTGTGCCTCTTCAAGATCCTTGTCCGTATAACGGCGCGCGCTGAATTCAAGCGTCGGAATACCCGCAGCAAGTAGACCAAGTCCGGATGCGTCTGTGACGGATATCCATCTGACATCCATCCGATTCCCATTCTCCTGCGGATATATATATGGAGTGAATAGTCCGTCAATTGAAGCTGTGAACACTCCAACACGGCCTGCCTCTTTGCTGTCCGAATAATTCTCACCAGGTCCCCGGCCATACCATTTCACTCGATCCATGTCGCCCGGAATCTCCATCTGGAGTCCAATCTTAGGCAGCATTTCTGGCGGTTTCCCCTCCGGTGTGCCCTGCACATCCATAGTGATTTGCCCTATACTGTTTACGGTATAGGTGAATACACACCGGAAACCCCAATCAAAAACTGGCGGAGCAATCCTTGAACTCACAGTGATGCGGATGTTCCCTTCATCAAGCCAGGCCCAGCTAACCTCATCAACACGTTCTGTTAGCCGGTCTAGGTGTGCTTTGCGCCAGTCCGGTAGCACATACATGTCATTGTCGATCGGTGCACGCCAGAAATTCAGCCGCGGTCCGGCTTTCATTAGTTCCTTGCCATTCAGACGAAGCGAATCGATCCGCCCTCTCCGCGTGTCAAAGATCATCCGGAAGTCCTCATTTGCGAGAATGATCTGTCCAGCAGCTTCTGTGCAGTGAAGATTCCGCCTGATCTGCTGACTTCTCATCCCAATAGCAGCATTGGAGTGGTCATCTGAATGCCCTGTATGATTATCGCCAACACGATTTTCCAACTCATCCTGCATTAGAAACTGAGCCCAAGCCACTTCATGCCCCTGCTCTGCCCAAAGACAGTCAGCGGCGATCGAGAAGCTGATGTTCAGCCACTGTTCCGCATCCTCACTGCGAAGGAGAGCATCAAGACTGTGGTCATAAGGAATCTCCACTTCTGCCTGTCCGCCCGCTTCAATCTCTGGCAGTGCAAGAACCCCGCTTTGAACGGTACGTCCATCCATGGTAATGCTCCAATCAGCATATAGGTGATCCAGTGTCAGGAAATCATAGCGGTTAATCACATTAACCTTGTTCCTGCTTATATACTCGACGCGAACCGGCTCGATAATTTTCTTATATTCAAGCAGGCCCGGTGATGGCGTTCGGTCCGGCCGGACTAGACCATCTATGACGAAGTTGCTGTTATTGGGCACATCCCCGAAGTCCCCGCCATAAGCATAATCAGCCTTCCCATCCGCCGTCTTCCAGCTCAGCCCGTGGTCAATCCATTCCCACACAAAGCCGCCCTGCAGTCTATCGTACTTGTCAAAAGTATCAAAATAAGGTCTTAATCCACCGGGTCCGTTGCCCATGGCATGCGCGAATTCACACAGAATATGCGGCTTCGGATGATCAGTCAACTGACCGAAGCCTTCCATCTTCTCAACGGAGGAGTACATCGTGCTTACCACATCACAGACCTCAGCTTCGCGATCTTCTTCGTAATGAATAAGCCGTGTTGGGTCAGCTTCTCTGCACCACTGCGCCATCGCCCGGAAATTGCAGCCGAAGCCGGACTCATTCCCAAGCGACCAGAAGATCACGGAAGGATGATTCTTGTCGCGCTCAACCATTCGCTGAATGCGCTCCACGTAGGCTTCCTGCCAGGCAGGATCATCGCTGAGTCTGGAAATGTTGCCTAGCAGTTCGAATCCGTGTGTCTCCAGATCGGTCTCTTCCATAACATATAAGCCGTACTCATCACACAGATCATAGAACCGGGGATCATTCGGGTAGTGCGCGGTTCTTACAGCGTTAATATTGTGCTGCTTCATCATCTTGATGTCCTGTAGCATGGTGGAGACGGTGACTGTGCGACCTGTATCCGGGTGATGATCGTGACGGTTGACTCCTTTGAGTTGAATCGCCTTTCCATTCACCAGGAATTGTCCGCCGCGCACCTCAACTGTGCGGAATCCAACCCGCTGAGCCGTCATCTCTACCGTATCTCCACTTTCATCCAACAAAGTGATCTTCAGATGGTACAAATTGGGGGATTCCGCACTCCACAGTTCCGGCTGTCCTACCGGCATTATAAGCTGCACATTCTTTCCTGCTGTAACCCGATCCTCAGCCCATGCAACAGATTCACCACTTCGTTTAAGCAGTTCAAGCCGCAGACTACCCTGTTCAGCAGCTTCCCCTTGTATGTTCACATGAACAGACAAGCTCCCATCATGGCTTGATTCATCCAGTTCCGTTATAATCCGATAATCGGCAATGCGGAGCGAAGACGGCTCGGAGAGCAGATACACATCTCTAAAAATTCCGCTCATCCACCACATATCCTGATCTTCCAGATAACTGCCGTCCGACCATTGGTACACTCTAACGGCTAAAGTATTGTGGCCCGGTTTCACATAAGGAGTGAGATCGAATTCTGAGGTTAGGCGGCTGCCCTGACTGTATCCGACCAGTTTGCCGTTTACCCAAATATGAAACGCACTATCCACCCCGTCGAACTTAATGGCGACATTCCGTCCGTTCCAGGATTCAGGCAGCATGAACTCTCTAACATAACTGCCTGTCGGATTCTCGTCAGGCACATGCGGGGGGTCTGCCGGAAACGGATAATATAGGTCCGTATAATGTGGAGTTCCGTATCCCTGTAGCTGCCAGTGCCCCGGAACCTGAATCTCATCCCAGCCGGAAGTATCATACGCCTCCTCGTAGAAATAATCGGGAGCCCACTTTGGTCCTTTTGCATAATTGAACTTCCATATGCCATTCAAGGATTTGAACCAGGGGGAGCTTCCCCTATTGTAAGTTAGTGCCCCTGACCAGTCAGAATAGGGGATGAAGTAGGCCCGGCTTTTGGCCCGCCCTCGCTGAAGGATGCCAAGATCATCCCAATCTCTCCTGATAGTTTGCTGTGACATGGTTCATTTCTCCTCTCTTTTCTCTACTCTACTCTGCGCTGTGTGCTGTTATTAGATTTCCGAACCCGCTGTGGCGAATCAACCTTTGATGCCCGTAGTCGCAATGCCGCCAACGATGTAGCGTTGAGCGAAAAAGAAGATTGCCAGTGGCGGAATCGAGATCAGAACTGTAATCGCCATAATGGACTGCATATCCACACCGTACATCCCTTTGAACTGTGAGAGCCCTAGGGTCAATGTGTATTTCGTCTGGTCGTTAAGGAAAATGAGCGGCCCGAGATAATCATTCCAACATCCCATTACCTGGAACACAGCGACCAGGATCAGCGAAGGCCCCATCAGCGGGACAATAATCCGTGTTAATACGGTCAGCTTATTGGCTCCGTCGATTGTAGCTGCTTCGTCTAGCTCACGCGGGATGGTGAGAATGAACTGCCGCAGCAGGAAAATGAAATAGGCGGACCCGAAGAAAGACGGTACAATAAGGGCTTTGAGCGTATTAATCCATCCCAGAACGTTGAACAGCATATACTGCGGGATCATAGTGACTTCCCAGGGAATCATCATTGTTGCTAACACAACCAGGAACAGAAAGTCCCTGCCCTTAAACTGAAATCTGGCGAATCCATAGGCTACAAGCGTGCATGAAATCAGTTGACCGAACGTCGACAGGATGGTAATAATCAGTGTATTTTTCAGAAACATATTGAAAGGTTGAATGTTCCACGCCTCTGCAAAATTACTGAACTTCCATACAGAAGGAATCCATTTAGGTGGAAAAAGATACAGCTCGGACTGTGACTTGAGCGCAGTCGTAACCGCCCAGAACAGCGGGGCCATGAACAACAGTGAAAAAAAGAGAAGCAGGACGTATACGAGTATTTTCTTCACAAAGAACGTCTCCTTCCTTGAGCCTTCAGCTTCTCCTGAGGATTCTTCTTCATTTCACCTTCGTAAAACACCCAGGCTTCCGAGGATTTGAACACCAGGAAGGTCAAGCCGAGCACGATCAGGAACATGAACCAGGCGTTAGCTGCCGAATATCCCATTTTGAAATACTTAAACGCATTCTCATACATGTACATGGCATAGAAATAGGTTGCTTTCATTGGACCGCCTCCGGTCAGCAATAAAGCCAGAGTCAGCTGCTGGAAGGCTGCAATGATGGAAGTAATTAAGTTGAATAAAATCGTCGGAGTGATCATCGGAATCGTCACACTGAAGAATTGTCTGATCTTACCAGCACCATCAATGGAAGCGGATTCATAAAGATCTCTCGGAATCCCTTTGAGGCCAGCCAGAAAGATCAGCATCATCGAGCCTTGTCCCCAGAGACTTGCGACCACCATCGCTACTAATGACCATTGCTTATCGTTGAGCCAATCAGGGCCCTGAATACCGATCAGGGACAGGAAGTAATTCAGAATCCCGTAATCACCGCTGTACACCCAAGACCAGATCATAGCCAGAGCGACACCAGATATAACGGAGGGAATATAAAAGGCGGTTCGAAATATGGCACTGCCCCTTGTCTTCTGATTCAAGAGAATCGCAAGCCCAAGCGCCACAATGATGTTCAATGGAACGAACAGAGCCGCAAATTTGAGGGTGACCCCGAGTGAGGTCCAGAACAACGGATCATCCGTAAACATTTCCGCATAATTGCCAAACCCGATAAAGTGCACTTCGCCGACAATCGGCCAATCAAAAAAAGAGATGATAAGGGAAAATAACAATGGCCCCAAGGTAAACACGAGGAATCCGAAGATCCAAGGAAAAATGAAGAGGTAGGGAACAGCCCTACCCCAACTACGTTTTCGTGTAGGCTTGAGCTGGGCCATAGGCTCCCCTGCTTGATGCAGAAAGGTCTGAGCCATCTCTTAACCTTCTTTCTGTAAATGTGTTATTTTAAATAACGTTCACTATCTTTAACAGCCTGATTCAGCACTTCCTGGGCGTTGCTGCCGTGCATAACCGCTTCCACCGCAGCAGAGAGCTGGCGGTTGACTTCATTCCATTTTGGATTGAGCAGGAACGCCGGTGTATTGCTGGAACGCTCCAGCATCGTGTAATACGGTTTATAGAGCGGGTCCTGATCTTTCTTCAGCTCGTTTACGACACTGACCCTTACAGGCAGATCCGCCACACGCATCTTGATCGAATCATTAGACACATAGAATTTCACGAATTCCCAGGCCAGATCTTTCTGCTTCGAATCCTTGGCGATGGACAAAGCGGACTCCGCAAGCACCCCTTTGACCGGTTTGCCCGGGAATGCCGGGATTTCGACCGTACCTACATTTATGCCTGCCGTCTTGAACGATTCCAGCGGCCAGATACCGCTCTCCCACATAGCGATTTTACCTGCTTTAAAAATGTCATCTCCGCTCTGCTGGCCTTTGCCTCCGGTCAGCACAGCCGAGCCGTTCTTAACCATGTCGCCGAGCATCTGGATGGACTCAGCTGTCTCTTTGCTGTTCATAAATCCTTCAATCGTTTTGCCGTCATCAGAGATGAATGAGCTTCCGTTGCTCCATACGAAGCTCTGAAGGTCATACGTATCGTTCTCAGCGCGAACCCCGAACCCGTACTGCTTCTTCGACTTATCGCTGAGCTTAGCCGCGATGTCCTGGAACTCCTTCCATGTCCATCCATCTTTCGGATAAGGGATCTTGGCATCGTCGAACAACTTCTTGTTGTAATAGACCACGCGTGTGGTGAACCCTGCCGGAATGCCATATAGCTTGCCGTCAATTTTGCCATAGTTGAACAATCCCGGATAGAAATCTTCGATGTTCAATTCTTTATCTTTGCTCGAATAGCTGTCCAGTGGTTCCAGAGATTGATGATAGGTTGGGAAATCCCACATATACATCACATCTGGCGGATTGGTTGCCCCGAATCCGGCGGCAAGCTTCTGGTCAAAACCGTCTGCATAAGCCTCTACCTGAACCTTCGTGCCCGGATGGGCTGCTTCGAATTTCTTGGCGATGTCTTGCTCAATCTTGAGCGCGTCTCCGGTATCCCATGTCGCAAAACGGAGCGTCTTCGTCTCCCCTGAGCCTGCAGCATCTGTGGATGTTGAAGGCTCACTGTTCCCCCCGCAAGCTGTGACCATAGTTGCCATTAACGTAGTGGCAAGTACAATAAGAGAAATTTTCTTTTTCACTGTGGCAGCCTCCCCTTTGAATGAGGTAATAATAATTGAACCGCTTTCATCTTAACTTTTATGAAAGCGGTTCAAAACTGATATCTATTCGAATGTTTGCGTACTTTTGTTCGATTTACAGGCCGGGGTGTCCATCTGTTCGAATCACGGCGTCTTTTTGTTGTATACGGTAATAACTAGGTGTCTGACCCGTGCAGCGCTTGAACCATTTGCTGAAATATTTGCTGTCGCCCAGCCCTGTCCGCTCCGCAATATCCTGCATCGTCAACTGCGTATCCCGCAGCAAGGCCTTGGCAAGCTTAAGCTTCCTTTTATATTGAAAAGCCACAAAGCTGTCGCCCACCGTCTTCTTAAACAGGATCGAGAAATGGCTTCGGCTAAGTCCCACCTGGCTCGCCAAATCGCTAACCGACCAATCCGCCACAGGGTTCTCATGCAGAAGCTTCACGGCCTTCCAGATCGGTTCAGGCCAGTCCTGAGACGTAATACCATGCAGCTTCTCCACTTCCGCTTCCTTGTGAAGGGCCATGAAGGCCTTGCTTAAATCTTCAGCGTTGCCCAGCGGTCCTCTCTTCACCCAGGTCAGCTTCTCGGTTTGGCTTTTCATCTGAACAAGCAGACTGTCCGCAGTCCCCAGCTCGTCACCAGGTACAATCCAGTAGCAAAGGTCCTCACCGTAAGGGATGATGACAGATGCGCTGTGGGGCATCCGGCTATTCTCATCCTCATTAAGCTTGACGAGATCCAGGTAAGTACAATCGCATCCACAGGTCTTGATCAGATAAATGTACAAGGGTTCCCTATTCAGCGGCAGCTTCTCCCTAATGAGCTTATCTATTTCGTCAACAAATTTGCTGCTGTGTCCACTCTGCCAGGCAAACAAGAGAGAGCCCAGCCGTTCTCCATAGATTTCGCTTGTTTCAGCATCCGCTACGGGAGCAGACGATGTAAGCTCCCTCTGGAACTTCTCCAGCATTCCTTCCAGCTCTTCATCTTCAAAGGCTGTCTTAAGCAGATATCCTGAAGCCCCAAGCTTAATTCCCTGCTGAGCAAATTCGAAGTCACGGTGACAGCTCAGCAGAATAATCCGGGTGTCTTTATCAACTTCTTTAACTTTGCGTAACAGTTCAATCCCATTCATCTCCGGCATGACGATGTCGGTAATCACTATTTGAGGCAGGTGAATCTGATAGAACTCCCAGGCTTTAAGGCCGTTCGGCGCATCCGCCACCACTTCCATCCCATACTTATGCCAAGGAATTGTAGAGCGAAGCCCTTTTCGCACGATACTCTCATCATCTGCAATTAACACTTTAATGGTCTTAGTTGTCTCCATGCGGACTCTCCTCCTTCTTGGGCCACCGAATTACGATAGTAGTGCCGTCACCTTTCGTGGATTGAACCGTCAAGCCATACTGCTGTCCGAAATGAAGCTTGAACTTCTGATTAGCATTCTGGACGCCGAGTCCTCCGCGTCCCTGCGGTTTGCTTTCCGGCTTAGCAAGCATAAGCGCCCTCAGCTTCTCTTCATTGATTCCTGCACCGTCATCAGACAATGTTAACAACAGATGCTCGCCTTCCTCCCGTACACTTAACGAAATGTTCCCCTTCCCGTCTTCAAATCCATGAAAAAAGATGTTCTCGAAAAGCGGCTGAAGAGTCATACGGGGAATCAGATACAGCTTAAGCTCTTCGTCACAGGTCTGTTCATAATTGAATGCGGACCCATAACGGATCTCTTGTATTTTCAGAAAATGCTCAATCATGCGGAGTTCACGGCCTAGCGTGATCAACTCCTGAGAGATATCCAGATTACCTTCGAGCACCATCGTCAGATGATAGAGCATCTGGCGGATATCCTCTGCCCCTTGAAGCCTTGCCTTCCACTGGATAGAATTCAGCGTATTGAAGAGCAGGTGTGGATTAATTTGGTAGTGGAATGCCTTAAGCTCGGCCTCCTTCTTCAGCCGCTCACTCTGCTCCACTTCCTGCACAAGGGATTGAATCCCCCCCACCATACGGTTGAAGCTGGTATCCAAGCTTCCGAGTTCATCCTTGCCTTCCACCAGGGTCCTCGTGTGTAGCTTGCCAAAGCTGACCTTCTGCATCGAGTCTTTCAGCCTGCGAATTCGAGCTGTGAATTTCGATGAGAATAGATAAGCTAACCCAAAGGCAAGCAGACAAGAAACAATGGCTACAAGTACTGTGTTGGAGCGGATCAGGCTTGAGGAAAAATAGAATGCTTTGGCCGACAACCTTGCTTCAATCTTCCATCCGTTGGCTGCCAGTGTCCTATTCCACACCACGTCACTACCGTCTGGAGTGAATGGAGAATCTGACTGGTAAATGGGTTGCCCTTCAGAATCAGTTATCGTCAAATGCGCTTTGGTATCTTCCTCAAACATATGGAACATATCTAGAAGAACCTGCGCATTCTCTTCAATTAAGATCGTGCTTCCATGCTGGGTTCCAGCCGGATTATTAATCCGTACAGCAAGCCCCAGTATAGGATCCCCCGTATCCGAAGCTTCCATGCCATGATTCATAGGATAGAAGCCCAGCCAATAGGGCCCTTTGGATGAATAAGTAAGGGCCCGCCAGGCGGGGATATCATTAAGCTTACTGACATCCAGATTATTCTCCCCATAGTAATAACCAGAGCGGGTAATCAGATAAATACCTCTTGTCAGATCCGTCTTAAGTGATTTAAGCAGCGCCTCGAAGTCATCTTTATCCATAATCTCCTGATACGTAGTTGGAACGTGATCACCTAGTCCCCCCCGCGCAGGATCAAGAAGATAAGAATAGATTGTTCCTGTCGTCTGATTCATCCGGTTCAAAGCGGAACTGATCTGCTGATCAAGTTGTGCCACGGTGTTCTCTCCGTATTTCCCGAATTGAGAGTTAATGACTATAGCGGATTGATAATAGTTCAAGGCTCCCAGTGACAGTAGTGGAATAATCGCGACAATAAGAAAGCAAAAGAGCAGCTTAGTCCGGATGCTGAAATAAGAGCGAATAGAGAAGCGATGATATAACTTCTTAAAGAAATGACTCCACATGACTTCTCATCCCCGCCTTATATATTTCATTTTTATAGTTGAAGTGTAGCACGGACTGGCACACTCGGGAATATCTCGGAAAATGGGAAAGCACTTCCCCTTACGCCGGTCTTGACCAGGAGGAAGTGCCCGTATGTTGTTAAGTTGTATACTCGTGCCCTAGGATTAAGAATACACTTGAGGTCCAAGTAAACGCCCTGTCGCGAAGCCCTTCACCCGTCAGGGCATCGAAGTTCTCGGCCATGCCACTCTTGTTCAGCATATTGCAGAATCGGCGGGCTACCTCGCTTGCCAGTTCAACATCCCCCGCCGCGGCCACACCTTCCACTAGCAACATGGTTGATGGCGCCCAAATCGGGCCCCGCCAATAGCCATCCGGCGTGTAGTAAGGGCTCTTCACACTCTCTGTAGCCCAGCCGTTCGGCGTCAAGAAGCGGCTCTCATCCCGCAGGCCATCCAGCAGTGCGCGCAGGATTGGCTCCGGCAGCCGCTTGCCAAGCAGAATGGGCACGAAGAGCAGCAGGCTGTCGCCGTCGGATGCTTCGTGAGTTCCAGAACGGCAAGCGGTGAACCTTCCATCCTTCCAGAAATGACGTAGCATTTTCTCCAGGGTCTCCTCGCCTAATCGTCTCCATGCGGTGCTTTCGCTGGTAAGCCCCAGAAGCCCAGCAATTTCGGCAAGCAGTTCAATCTGCAAGATTAAAAATGCTGCCAGATCCGGACTCTCCACCGGAATCCCGTTATTAAAGGCAGTACTGTTGTCCCAACCCGAATCGTTTCCATGATTGTACTGTGGTATACCGTCCTTGTCGTTATCCCGGTAATGGAACCACCAGTTCGTCCACTTGCTCAAGGGCCCATACACTTCACGAAGATGGGATTCCTTAATATAATCCGTCCGCTGCATCATCCAGGCCAGCGTCCAGCCATGAATAGGCGGTTTGTTGCAGTTCCAAAGCTCGTACTTGTCGTTGATAAAGTCCGGAATCAGGCCACTCTCATCCTGGCGGTCGAAGAAAATCATAAACTGGTCCCAGGCCAGCTCCGGGTGATGTCTGACCAGAGCCATCGCATTGAAGCAGTGATCCCAGCTCCAAATATTCGTCATCCAGTTCTTCGACATATACATTGCTGGCCGGGTCAAACATCCTTCCGCGGGAACCAGACAGGACCAGGTAATATAAGCCGCCAGTTCACGGCCGTCTTGCCAGCGTTCGGGAACGGTCAAGCTGGCACCCAGCCACTGGTCATATTCCTGTTGCACCGCTAGTACCGCTTCCTCCCATGGTGTCCAGGCATCACGCCGTTCCCATACCGTGCGGAATTCTTCCACCGCGAACTCGGCAATTTCCTTACCCGCTTCGGGGGTGAACTCCGCCACAATGCGGGAACTTTTAATTTTGTCCCAAGGTACCTCCATCCGGAGAGCCCCGGTTAACCGGGTGAGCATGAACCGGCATTCATGGGTGAAGCTGTTTACTTCAAAGCTGCCTGCGCTGTGCTCATAAGCATAATCGTAGGCCGAGGTACGGAAGGTGAGGCGAATGCCACATCCTCTGCTCTTGAAACGGACCGTACGACCATCTGTAATACAGATCTCCGCATAGATATTGTCGATATCCGTATTCAAACGAAGTAGTGCAGGCTCTGCCTTAGCCTCGTACGGAATATACTGATTACTCTCGTCCAGCAGTTCAATTTGAAAAGCTTCACCAAATTTATCATCCCCACCACGCACGGTCCGTAAGTAAAGTCCCTCCGCCCTGACATCCGATTCAGGTAGTTCAGAAATAGCCAGAAAGGTGCCTCTTCGGCTGAAGGGTACCGTGTTAAGATTAAAGTTCATATCGTTGGACTCCTTTCCAAAGGAAGTATGCGCTTTCAGTTTATCCAAGGCGTCAGAAATACGAAACAGACAGGTGTTAGCGATGGGGAGTCATATTGTTGGAGTGAGAAGTCTGAGGCGTACACGGGTGTCTTTTTGTTAGATGATCAGGGGTACAAATGTTAGCACGTCTTTGTAAACGAGCATATCGATAGGGAAACGGCATATGAGTTTGGTAGAAAAAAAGGTTATCCGTAATACCTTATGTAGGCATTAACGGGATAACCTTTTGCTGGTAATTTAATTTAATTTAATGGGATCGAATAAAATAGTCTGGATCCTTTGTTGTTGGTATACCATACAATTTTGTCGCCGCTAACAATAGGGCTGCTTTCTGATAGTACAAAGTTCTTAATCGTTTGGATACCCCCAGTGGTTGCACCCTCTCCATCTATAAGAACATATTTCACGTCACCCGGATGATTCTCTTTATCAAACTCCTGCCACAGCACCATCATTTTGTCGTCCGTGATTTTTACTAGTATAGGGATGGACGCGATTTGGTTCGTACCAACATATTTAGCCAAAGTGATGTGGTTCACTGCTGTGCTAGACAGGTTGGCTTTTGGCAGAACACTAAGAACGATATCTCTCTGATCCTTCTCTAGTCCCACCATCTCATAAGACGTATATTCTTTGACAAGCGAATGGTCAATCGTATTCATAGCGACAATATAGTTCGCCGAAGACATCTCAAACCCGCCTATAGAAACGCCTGTGGTGTTCGCTCCGATTTTGCCGGGAATATTAAACAGGTCTACCTCGTTATAACTGGTTCCATTTCCTTTATTCAGCACAATCGAACGAGGATAGGCATCACCATGATCCACTAGAACATGCGTAGCACCATCAAACAATACATATTGATCAAAAGAGTGGCTGACATGATTCTTCTGGAATCTTCCCAGATCATTCGTCACGGTCATAGTTTGGGTATTCACGATAATGGTCAGCTGGGATTGATGATTTAGTTTATCTTCTGTCGTGTATCTTGTACGTGAAGTGTGGAATACAAGCGTATCCCCAGCCTCGGCCATACTACCCGAGCCAGAATCAAAAGGGCTAACCGTATAACTCTCGCCACCCTTAATGGAGACACTATCTACTCTATTGAAGCTTTTATCATAACGGACAATACGAATCACTTCTTTGCTATCATTCTCTTCGCGATTCTCTTGTCCAAAAGCAATATAGTTATACTTCTCCCCACTATAGAAACCACCAAATATCGGAAGCTCAAAAGGGATACTCTTATTTCCAGTTAGTTCAAACTTCTCATTATATGATTCAATCGTAACTTCCTTATTCGCCTCAAGGACACTTACTGTCCCATCATTATTATTCACAAGATAGGAAGTGACCGTACTTTTCCATCTGGGAAAATAAGAAGATACAGCGTTACTCTCGGTCCCCACCGCCGTCTTCACCCGGTAAGCGTGATCTGGAACTTTTGAGAACAAGGATATGCGATCAGACTGAACGTCATATTCGATATCGAATGGAATTTTCCCCGCCAAATCCCGCAACTGAACATAGTTATTCTCGTCAATATTGTACGCCGTAATCGACTGCAGCTGTCCGTTCACTAGCACTTTAGAGGTCGACAGCGTAGCTGAATAATTTCTATTGCGACTATAATAGTTGCTGCTAGCTTTCTTTTCGGGAGTATAGGCTTGCCCGGTTATGATCTCTATCGCATTGTTTGCTTTATTCCAAGTGATATCAAATTGACTGGCTGTTCCCGAGAAATACTCCGCTACATCGCGCAGCCGGAAATAATTGTTGTTCGAGATATTGAATCCGTTCAGATCCCTTTGTTCTCCGTCAAAATATGTACTGCTCTCGGTTACCTTAGCCTTCACCGTGCTGCTCGCAAAGGTTGTAGCGCCGAGCGCAGGTATAACCAGTAATACAATTAGCAAAACACTAAAAATCCTCTTCATCCAACTTTTCCCCCATTTATATATAAATAAAAACACTATAATTTTTATCGGTATTTTATTCCTATTCCTCCACTACATAACTTACAAACGCCAAGCGCTTACTATCCGGAGACCACGAATTCACGTTAATCGTACCTTGTCCTCCAAACAATTGTACTAGTGTGCGATAATCTCCTCCCGTGCTTGCCATCAATCGAATCTCAACATCCTTATTCGCGGGGTGATCGCCAGGATCTACATCTCCTTTGCGGTAACTCAGGTAGGCAATCTTCTGACCATCTGGCGATACATGCGGGAACCAGTTATTACTCTCATCAAAAGTCATCTGTGTTTGCTCAGTGCCATCGGCATTCATTCGCCATATCTGCATCAGCCCTGTACGCACCGAGTTGAACCATATATATCCCCCATCTGGTGAATATTCAGGCCCATCATCCAGCCCAGGCGAATCTGTCAGTTGTACCTCTACTCCCCCGTCTACTGGAATGGTATAAATATCATACTGACCATTGCGCTCAGCACAGTAAGCTAACTCAGCACCGTTTGGAGACCAACCATGCAAATAACTTGGAGCATTCGGTGTAACTAGAACCGGTTCACCACCCTCCATGGGAAGAATATATATACGAGATTTACCATCTTCTTTCGTATGGTGACTAATTGCGATCTTAGTGTTGTCAAAAGACAGAACATGATCGTTATTACATTCCGCAGCAAACCCCGAGTCAATTTGAACAAGCTCACAGGATGTGATGTCGAACGAATAGAGACAACCTCGACTATTATAAATAAGACGCTTACCATCGCTGGTCCAATTGGGTGCCTCGATTAAATAATCAAATGAGCGGAGCGCAGTACGCTCCCCAGTCTGTACATCTACGATTTCTAATGTGCTAATCACTTTCATTGTCCTCTCTCCCATCGTTAAAATATGTACATAACCCACTTCGACAGCTATTCTAAATCCCCTTTCTAAAAAAAATCTGCCTCGAAGAGTTCACTCCTCAAGGCAGATCCATAATCATCTTATAAACGTCCAGCCGCTTTTACTTTTACCAGCAAGGCATTGCCCGGCAAGTATGCAATCGGAATATCCTCAGACAATACGATCTGAACGGTATCACGATCTGCACCGGCTAGAACAGCTTGCTCTATTGCATGGCTGCGGGCATCTTCCTTAGCTTCATCATAAGACATTTCGTCCAGGGAATAAATCCGCTCTGTCTCCCCGCTCACCTCACCTAACGCAGCGCCAATCGCATTCGCAGCATCATAGTGATCCGGTCTTACAATCCGTGATACACCTTCAAGCTTGTCTGCCACAAGAATACTTCCGCCACCGACCAAAATGACGTCAACAGGATCTGAGCTTGTCTTCATCCGATCAATCGCTTCCTCGATATCCCGCGTAATGATCTCATCTGCTCTTTTGCAGATCGATTCATCAAGTGCCTCAGTCTGCGCCTCTTTCCACTCGTATCGATTAAGCTTCACCGCCACATCGGTTGCTGTGAGCGTATCACCACCAAAGATGAGGCCGCGCTTCAATAGCTCGTACCCCACGCTATCCGGACCCACTGTTACCTGATCCAACGTTTCGTCTAAGCGAACGATTGTACCGCCGCCGATCCCGATCGATAAGATATCCGGCATGCGGAAGTTCGTGCGAATCCCGCCAATCTCAACCGCAGCGGAGGATTGACGCGGGAAGCCTTGCATCAGGACGCCGATATCTGTCGTGGTGCCACCGATATCAACAACAAGTGCATCATTCAGACCTGACAAGTGTGCCGCGCCACGAATGGAATTCGTCGGACCGCAAGCAATCGTCAGAATCGGGTAACGAAGCGCATATTCACTGTACATCAGTGTTCCATCGTTCTGACAGATGTATAGGCTCGCGTCAATTCCATAAGTGTGAAGCGCCTCTTCGAAGCCCTTTACGACTCCAGCAATGACGTTAAGTAATGCGCCGTTCAGCAACGACGCGTTCTCACGCTCGAGCAATCCGATACTTCCAATCTCATGAGACAACGTCACAGGCATATCTGCGCCAAGTACTTGCTTCGCTAGTTCTTCGACACGTTTCTCCTGCGAGGTATTCACTGGGGAGAACACACCACAGATCGCAACCGCTTCGACTTCACCCTTCATTTTCAAAAAGCAGTCTAGAATCTCTTCTTCATCCATTTCAACAATCGTGCGGCCATCATACTCATATCCACCATGAACAACATAAGCATGTGGGCAAACCGTTGCCTTAAGTGTATCGTCCCAATCCGCAAGTGGAGGAACCGCAGTTGTTGCCGGTGCCCCGATTCGAATCAAGCCGACTTTCCCCAAGTGCTTGCGCTCTACAATAGCATTCGTACAGTGCGTAGTTCCGAGCATTGCATAACGAATCTGCGCTGGATTCACACTACTCTCTGCTAACAAACGACGGATGGATTCAGTAATGCCTTCATTCACATCACGTGTGGTATGCACCTTTATCGTATGAATGGTGTTTAGCTTGGAGTCGAGCAAGGCTGCATCTGTATTTGTCCCGCCGACATCAATCCCAATGCGGTATATTTCTTCCATGTTGTCTACATTCGTATGAGACATTACTCTGCTCCCCCTTTCTCTGCTGCCAATTGTTCAATTGGAACATAAGGTGCATCATAGCCAAAATATTGTGGACCTACCGTCTCGAGGCCCTTTGGTGAACGCCATTTCGGATCACAAGGGAAACCAACCACACTCACCCGGGCACCGTATTTCAAATTCTCAGTCGTGATTGGCATACCGGTATCCTGGTCAAGCACGGAGATCAGGTCAGGAGTAATAGCAATTGAATGTCCATCTTCTGTGGCAAGAAGGAACTCATTCTGGAAGAACAAAGTCATCGTACGTCCCTTTTTAGCATCTGTGCCTTCAAATACCGCTTCACCGCGTGTAAATCCGCCTTCTGTACGACGGCGAATATCTACTGCCTTACCCTGGAACAACGCATATCCATTCAACTGCTTCAGCAGCATTTCGATTGGATTCTGTTTCAATTCCTTGGACTCGAACAATGTTTTTCCGATTTCATACGCAAGCGTCAAGGTATGCGGAATTGCACTTTGCTTTACCTGTGCTCCACTCACCGGATAATCACAAATCGAAGCCGATCCGCCCATTTGAATTGTAACTGCACGCGCCATCCGCTCTTCCCAAACACCGTCGATCGCATGCATCAGCACACCGTTGCCGCGTTCATCTGCCATCGTAATCGGACTGCAGTCAATACCGTCCAAGTAGAACGTCACCATCTGCGATTCTGGAAAAGCCCGTCCCATGGCATCCGCATCTACGATAGGAATATTGCGTTCCGCAGCCGTAATTACGGGAACCAGAGAGTTACCGCCACCAACCTCAATCGGCATAATGGCGCTCACCTTGCGTCCAAGCTCTTTCTCAATCATATCCAAAGGCTTGATCATTTGCTGAATCGAAGGAATCTTCTCATTCATAACTGTAGGTGCGCCAATCATGGATATAGGAACAACCAATGCATCGTCCTCCAGATCCTCAGGACTTACTAAACGAACAGGACCATATTTGCGAATGGCTTCCATCGCCATCAATTTACCAATATGCGGGTCACCGCCCCCGCCTGTTCCAAGAACGGCTGCACCAACAGCAATGTATTGCACCGCTTGTTCATTTAATTCTGTTAGTTTGTGATTTCTCATGTTGTTATCCCTTCTTTGTCATGATTTTGCCGACAATCCACTGCACGATAAAGGCGAACATAAACGCATCTAATGCCGGTACGCTCGTGATTTGGAACCATCCAAATCCATCTGGCGCTGCGGTTGTCATAAAAGCGAACAACGTAGCTGCAACCCATACCGCTAAGGAGCGAATCACCCAGTTTTTGTTGCGATCCAGACCTTCAAAAGTGAATTTCTTTCGATCCACAAGTAAAAATTCGGACGTGTAGATTCCCCCGATTGGAGAGACAAACACCGTAATAATATTTAGGAAAGATAAAAACTTATCATAGATGCCAAGTACGGCAAGCAACGTAGCAAAGATACCTGCCACAATAGTAATTAGCTTTTTCGGAACCTTTTGGAACACGACAGAGAACCCTAGCGAAGCAGAATATAAATTGTTCGTGTTTGTCGTCCATTGGGCAAGGGTTAAGACGATAATGGCTGGAAGCCCAAGTCCTAGCGCAATGAAAATATTCGTCAGATCATCTGTGTCCATAATTCGAGATAGGAAAATAGCTACAATCGTCATGAAGCTGTTACCCACAAAGAAGCCGATAAAGGCCGCGGTTATCGCATGCTTAGGTGTGCGCGCCCAACGAGCGATATCCGGTGAAAGCACCGTGCCGACAATAAAGATACCAATAACAAGCGAGATCGCTGTCCCCATCGGGATCGCTGCTCCGCTAATCGGTTCCCACACGGCTGAAGCTCCTTTGGTGTGGAACGCGGAATAAATAGCCACTCCAATAAACAAAATAAGCAATGGTACGGACCAGGTGCTTAATCGTTCAATAGATTGATATCCCCAAATAGCCGTCGACATCATCAAAAGCCCACCTATGAATGAAAGCACCCCTAAGGACAGATGAATATCCCATAATTGACTAAAAGCAGTCTGCATATTCGAAGCGAAGAACCCGACCTGCACCCCAAACCAACCGAGTGAGAAAATACCGAGGATAACTGCTACGACACGTGCACCCACATTTCCGAATAGAAACCGAGAGATCATCGATGTCGATAACCCTGTTTTCGCCCCTACATACGCACATAATGCTCCGATCACCCCTAGGATTAACGAACCGATTATTGTTGCTGTGAGTGAATCTGTCAGATTCATTCCATTGCCAAGCTGAGCACCCAAGAACATCGCTGATAGGTCAATCCCGATGGCGATCCAGACGAGCGACATAGATAGCCATTTTTTACGCAAATGCACTGGAACCGGCTCTCTCTCAAAATCCCCCGAGCTAAGCTCGTTCCCCTTTACTTCACTTACTTCTGCCATTCTCCCCATCCCCTTGTTGTTATCTTCTTCTGTAGCGCTATGAGGACGCACCCTTCCAATACATTTCAAACGCATGGTTCAGCTTACGCTCATAAATTCCCTTAGAAGTGTAATAGAAATACTGCATGCTTAATCCATCCATCAAGTTGAGAAAAGCATCTGCGAGAAGCTGAACGGATTGATCGCGAATTACTCCCTCTTCCATCCCTTTCGAGATGAATTGTTCAATGATCTTCGTCAACATCGCGTCGGACTCTAGAAATGCTTCCTCAATCGTTTCCTTTAAGAATGCCGGTGGGAAGACCACATACCTCAGTACAATTTTGCTTGCTTCAGGACTCTTCTGATAAAACTCATACTGTCTAGACAATATGCCTCGTAGACTTTCCTGCGCACTCAGTACTTTCTGCTCTTCCGATAGCTCTTGAATATAAGTGTTATAGGACTGCATAGCCTCACGAAAGACCGTCATAAACAAATCCTCTTTATTCTCAAAAAAGGCATAAATCGCCGGAGTCTTCACACCAACTTCCTTCGCAATTTCAGAGAGAGCCGTACCCTCGTAACCCTTCTCTCCGAATAGTCGCATCGCTACTTCTTTCAACTTGTTTTTGGTCAAGACATTCCACATCCCTTACTTAATTAACGTTAATTAAAAAACACTATACATCTTTATGCATAATAATTCAACAATTTTCATTAAAAAATAGCCATCAATACATACAAAAAAGCCGACCAACATCAGGATAATCCCTGAATTATGATCAGCTGAACGGTGAACTGGGTTTACTTTAGAAGCAAAGTTGTTAATGTAATCTTTCATCAAACATGAGTTGAATTTGAATACCAAAGGGATCTTCAATGATACCGTAGGCTTTACTAAACACATTACTAGATAAAGGAGCAATAATTTTCACGCGCTCATCCGTGATTAAGCTTTTATAGAAACCTTCAATTCCCTCTAGGTCAGCACTTTGAATACATAATGAAGTGTTATTACCCACTGTATATTTCTCATTCGTATTCATTGTATCTTCTGCTATCATTATTTTTGTTTTTCCGATTAAAAGGACAGAGTGAGTAATATAATCCTTATTTTCATCTGTAAGCTGTATGGAGCTGTCACGTTCTGCTAGTTGTTGATAGGTAACACGTAACAATTCCTCTGCATTAAAATGCTTTTTGTAAAATTCTATAGCTCCCTTGGCTCTTCCCTTCATTGATAAGAAAATAGCTACTTCTAGTGTTGTACTCATAGTGTAAATCTCCTTCGTATATTTGATATGTGATCTTAAACTTATTATCATATATAAAGGTATCAAAACATGACACCTTAATAAGGAGCTTTTTATATGAAGAAATCAGAACGCTTAAATGACATGATGAGATACTTAAACGGGCGAGAGTTTTTCAATCTAAGTGACCTTATGGAGAAATACAATATTTCGAAAAGCTCAGCGCTACGTGATGTTACTTCATTAGAACAATTAGGTATGCCTATTTTCGCGGAACATGGAAGACACGGACGTTATGGTATTTTGAAAAATAGATTGTTATCCCCTATTATTTTCACGATAGATGAAGTGTATGCACTGTACTTTGCCATGCTGACGTTAGAATCTTATCAATCCACTCCATTTCATTTAAGTGTTAACAAGCTAAACGAAAAGTTCGGGCACTGTCTATCGAGTACACAAATCAACCAGATTCATAAAATGAAAAAGGTTCTACAATTCGAAATGTATCAGCATAAGCATGTCAGTCGCTTTTTAGATAAAATTCTAGCAAGTATTCTAAGTGAATGTGCCTGTAACATTGAATACACAAAAAATAACCAGACAAAAAGCTACCCTGTACAATTCTTCAGAATTTCCGCGAAGTTTGGTCAATGGTATGCTACTGGAATAGAGTTAAATACGAATACATATAGAGTGTTTAGATGTGATCGAATAACCTACATTGAAGAAGAGGAAAGCTCAGCCCGCTATTCTATAGAAGAACTTCTTAGTCGTTCCTTAGAATTTTATCAATCCGAGAACAGTATTCACTTTGAAGTTGAGATTGCGGAGCAAGCCAAAGATATTTTTTATAAAGAGCATTATCCCTCTATGGAAATAGAAGCTGGACCGATAACCGTCATTAAGGGATTCTATAATCCAGGCGAAGAAGAATTTCTAGCTAATTATTTCATGCGTTATGGTCAGTATGTTAGAGCGGTGAAGCCTGAAGCCTTGAAACAAATGATTCAGGATAAAGTTGAGAATCTCTTAAATCACTATCAGAAACTATAAATTGGAAAAAGAAAAGAGGGGTCTACGCCCCTCTTTTTTGTATGGATTAAGATTTTATTTTTCCAATGGATAGACTCACTCGATAATTGCCATGCTTCAAAAGTTGTGCCAGAAATACCTCAAGCTCCTCATTCGTAGCAAAATGTCCAGTTAACACATAACATCCTTCTCCGCTAATTCGATGCACTTCGGAAATTGCTTCCTCCTCCATCACGAACTTCTGGAATAAAGGATGATTGGTTGATTCCACAAAAAATGTAATAAAGGCCGTGATAGAAAGACCTAGCTTTGCTTTATTAGTAACGATCGTATATTGTTCGATAACCCCTAAATCTTCTAAACGCCTTATGCGGTTTCCGACCGCTTGGCCAGTCATATGAATCTTTTGGCCAATGTCCTTCCACTGAATTCTGGAGTTTTCTTTTAGTAATGCTAGTATCGCAAAATCGATATGATCAAAAATAAAAATCAATCCTTTCGTCATGAAAGCAAATGGACATATAGCGTTTCGCCAACTTATTCAGCATTTAAGCATGAATATCTATACTTAGTTATATCCTGATTCACTAGTTAGTAGCCATTGAAACAGTGATAACTAAAACACTTTAAAGGAGGCCCAAGAATGCTATTACAAGAAATTTTGGAGTATAACGATCAGTTCGTAGAAGACAAGGAGTATCTACCTTATGAGGGAACGAAATTCCCTAAAAAAGGCATGGTTGTCGTAACGTGCATGGATGCGCGACTGATTGAACTGCTGCCTAAAGCCCTAAATATACACAATGGGGATGCCAAAGTCATCAAAACAGCAGGTGGAACGATTACCCATGCATTTGGAAGTATTATGCGCAGTATCGTAACGGCTGTCTACGAATTGAATGCGGAAGAAATTTATATCATCGGTCACCACAATTGTGGCATGAGTCAAAGCAACCCTGAAGGAACACTTCAAAAAATAATGGATCGCGGAGTCGCGACACCAGAAATTCTTGCTTCTCTTGAATATGCAGGAATCGATCTTCATAAATGGTTGTTCGGCTTTACGAATGTCGTGGATTCGATTAAAGGAAACATTGATCTAGTACGTAATCATCCGCTCATTCCGAAAGAGGTAGCAGTTCATGGTCTGGTGATTGCACCAGACACTGGTAAACTCGATCTGATTGTAAATGGATATGAACAAATAACAGGCCACGACAAGCACTAAGCGATACTCATTATACTAAACTAAAGGGAGCAATTAAAATGAATAGAAAAGAAGCGACACAACAGATATTGGACGCTAAATTTGCAAAAGGATTAACTTGGGGCGAAATCGCAAAGGAAAGCGAGCATTCAGAAAGCTGGGTTGTAACTGCATTGTTGGGCCAAGCGACAATGACGCGTAATGAAGCAGATAAAATGGGGAAATTGCTTGAACTCGACGAACAAGTGGTTCAAGCACTCACACAAATCCCACACCGTGGCGATGTCATCGATATGCCGCCTACAGATCCAGGACTGTATCGCCTATACGAAATGCTGCTTGTATACGGTCCAACGATTAGAGAACTTGTTTTGGAGAAGCTTGGCGAAGGTATCATGAGCGCGATCGATTTCCAATTCGACGTACAAAAGCAAGAAGATCCGAATGGTGACCGCATCATTCTGACGATGAACGGAAAGTTTTTGCCATATCGCAAATGGTAATAGATTAAGAAGCGAGCCAGCCACCTTTTAACGATTTCACATCGAAAGGTGGCTTTCATTTTCCGTATAGATTGTATAGTTAACAATAGTAAAGGTGAGTTGATATGGAGAACAAACGTGTTACCGATAGTCTCAGCACTGTACAATGGTTTATTTTTTTGCTAGCCAATGCAGTGGCTCTGCCCATTGTCATTGGAGGTATTTTTCAATTGTCGTTTGAACAAATTTCAACCTTAATGCAGCGGACATTTTTCGTTGTAGGAATCAGTTCATTTATTCAGGGATGGTTAGGACATAAATACCCTATTGCAGATGGTCCTGCGGGATCATGGGTAAGTATCTTTGTCATATTAGGCAACTTAGCCTTCATTCAAGGGCAAGATCAAATGTATACATTACAAATTCTAGAAGGAGGATTAATCGTAGCCGGGCTTGTTCTTTTTGTATTAGGAACTACAGGGCTAGTTTATAGGCTTCAATTTTTATTTACACCCTTAGTTTCGGGTTCATTTTTATTCATTCTCGCCTTGCAATTAAGCGGTGTATTAGTCAAGGGCATGCTTGGGTTACAGGGAACAAGCGCCGAACCAGATGTTATGGCAGCACTCATATCCTTTTTTATTTTTGGACTTGTTATTTTTCTCTCTATTAAAGGGAGAGGATGGATTAGTAGTTACGCCGTACTGATTGGAATCGGCTTGGGTTCGGCATTATTTGCAGCATGCGGGAAAGTGGGGCCAACATTTACAGATTCAACTTCCGTCTTGAAGTTCCCTCATATTTTTGCTTGGGGAGTACCTCAATTCGATCTAGGGATCGTGATTACCTCACTGTTGTTTACGTTTTTGTTAGTATCCAATACAATTTCTTCGATTTCCGCTGTAAAACAAGTAGTTCCGGTTTTACCGAAAGATGAAAAAACAGCATTAAGTCGAGGGATTTGGACGGGAGGGATCTCTCATATACTAGCCGCCCTATTCTCAACGATAGGAGTTGTTCCATTGCCAGCCTCGGCGGGCTTTATGAAATTAACAGGGCAAAAGCGAATCCGGCCATTTCTTATGGCCTGTATGTTACTAACGGTTATCGCGCTTATTCCGTCCGTTGTCAATGTGCTGGCGTTACTTCCAGCTCCTGTAGCCAGTGCAGCACTTCTAGCTACTTTTGTACAAATCGTAGGGATTGCATTCCAATCCTTGCTACAGGAACAGCTTGATCATCGCCGATTAACGATACTAGGAATAACGTTGTTGGTAAGCATTGGACTTATGTTTTTGCCTCCAGCGGTATTTCAGAGTCTTCCTTCCACACTTCGATATATTTGCAGTAATGGTCTGCTTGTCGGCACTATAGTGGCCATGCTTTTAGAGCAAATTTGGAAAGGTGAGAAGAAAATAAGCCACTATCAGAAATTATAAAGCTACTCAAAAGAGGTGAAAAACACGTCTTGGAGAATGGCTTTAGCTTTCTTAAGGTTGCGTGTATCCAGTTGGTTTAGCATGTTTACAATTTGACCTATTTCATCTTTTTCCATAGCGTCAATAGATTCTCCAGCATTTAATTCTTCTTCAGCAGCCGATTCCGAATGAACCCAGGATGCTTCTAAAGTATCCTCGAACGCTTGGTTCAGAAATAACAATTCATCTGTGTTATATCTCTGTAGAAACCGATTTATCCCTTTACTCATCTCCTTATGTAGTGCTTGATGCAAATCGAATATTTCTTTTCCAAGAGGTGTTGTAAGAAACAGCACTTCTTTTTTATTATCGGGGAGAAACTCCGTGCGAATAATTTGCTGCAGAACTAATTTTCTAGTAATTTTGGACACGCTACCTTTTGGAATTCCGAAATGCTTCGAAATGGTAGTGCCATTCACCGGCTCAAGCTCTCCAATCGCATCGATTACATGCAGCATCATGACTGTGGACTCTTGGAGGAAATCAATGATAAGGGGGTTACTACAGTTCTGAATCAGCCACGCCTTCTCTTCATCATCCTCCGATTGAAATCGCTTTTGTAATTGGGAATCATATCTATCAATTTTTTTATCATAATATCCTTATTAGGTAAGTTCTCGAAAGAATGCGTCACTGTTAATTCTCCTCGTAAATTCATCTTATGCTCATTTTAACAAGACACCGCTCAAAAATAAAGTTTCCCAGAAATAATATTGACAACAGGGAAACTTAAAACGTATTATTGTTTCCATAGTTAATATTTTATTTCTAGGAAACAATAAAACGAAGAGAAGGTATTTATATGAATGTCTTAATTATTTTTGATCATCCCTACGGCGCATTAGCGTCCGAGAATATCCCACATCAGCGAAGCTATTCCGCAGCCTTATTAGCCTCCGTAATGCGAGGTCTTAACACCAAAGGTCATACGATTGATCTTATCGATCTACATGCCGATGGATTTGATCCAGTCATGTCGCGCGAAGAACTTGCTGCTTGGCGACAAAAGAAAACCACCGACCCCCTAGTCGCCAATTATCAGCAGCGGCTTATGGCAGCAGATCATATCGTCTTCCTATTCCCCATTTGGTGGGAGGCCATGCCTGCTCTCACCAAAGGCTTTCTTGATAAGGTATTCGCAAAAGGTATTGTCTACGAGGAAATTAAACCTGGACGGCCCTTCAAATGCTTGCTCACGAATCTTCAAGGAGTGTCACTGCTGACCGTAATGAACACGCCCGACTTCTTTTATCGCTGGATTTTTGGCAACCCCATCACCAAAATTCTGTTTAGAGGGACCTTCCGCAAAATGGGAATACGGAAGAACCTCCATTGGTATAATTATGCCGGGATGTCAGATCGCAGCTTAGAAGAGCGGGTGAAGCATCTTAATAAAACAGAACAACGTTTTGCACGACTAGAGTAGATTAGATTACTGAAGCTGGGACTGATTTCGAGAGCTGAACCTCGGGTTTGTTCGCCTCCCTGAGCACCAGCGACCCGATGAATAAGGATACGACACCAATAATGATCAGCAGTGCTCCCAGCTCCTGACTGTAGGCTGTTAACGCCACATCCCGAAAAGCCATCCCGCGTATAAGGCGATTAAGCCAGTTCATGGGCAATGCCCAAGCGGAAATTTGAAAAAACTCCGGAAACGCTAATGGGCTCAATTGGATTCCAGTGGCAAGAAACGACGGATACAATACGAAATTAGTTCGTAAATTAACTTTGGATACGTCTTTGGCAGTATAACCAATCAACAGGCCCATCAGTGACAGAGCAAAGGCATACACAGACAGCGGAATAATAAAAAGATAAGGCTCTGCTTCAAAGCGCATTCCCCCTACCTGCTTTAATAAGCCATAACACAGAAGCAGCGAGATCGTTGATAAAACAGCGTAAGGTACACTACGAACCCAAATCTGCCAAGGAGACTTCCCGTTTGCAAAAAGTTTCCCCTCCTGCCGCAAGCGAGGGGCAATTGAACCTGCTGCGCTTGTTGTAATCATCAGCACCACAATATTCACAAATCCAATGACCATAAAGCTCACATAACTTGTGGTCGGATTAAACAACATCCGCTGCTGCAGGGACAACGGAGAAGCAAGTCCTTTAGAGGTTTCGGCATCCATCCCCTTTTGGAGGAGACGGGTCATAGAAAGAGTCATATTTTCCGTCTGGATGACTTCCTGAATCGCAGTTCGGATGCCGGTTAGACCTGATGGCATGGTGTTATCCATTAAGATGCCGAGATTCGTTGATATCCCCTGCTGCTGATGCAGCCCTAACGCTTTGGGAAGGGTGATGACCGCGACAGCCTGCTCATTTGCCAATAATGTTTTTGGATCTAAGGGGCTTGCATACACATTAGTTACTTTCATATATGGAGAAGCATTTATTTTAGAGATCAGCTGTCGTGAATACGAGCTGTGATCCTCATCAATGACTACAACATGCGATTCTCTGATTTGATTCTTCGAGAACATCAAGCCAAAAAATATAGCCGCGATAAGCGGACCAATAAAAATCAGGCGTAAATACTTACTGCCCGCCACGTACTTCCACTCGTCAATCAGTGATTTCATCGAGCTTCACCTCCGCTGTCATCCCCGGAAGCAAATCAGCATTCGCATCCATAGCTATACGGACAAGAAACATGCTTAAATCGGCTTGCCCTTTTTCACGTGACATGCGTAAGCTCGCAAATTGAGGGGCGGCTGCGATGGAAGTAACCACACCCGTCACCTCTGTTGGGTGCTCCAAATATGGAAAATGAACGCCAATACTTTGATCCACCTCTAGCTTTTGGATTTCACTTTCCTGTATGTAGAGGTCTGTATAAAAGTTGTTTTTTTGCAAAACCGCCATTGGCATTCCTAGCTGTATTGGATCTCCCGGCTTTACAACAATCCTGTTGACCGACCCGTCCTCCGGCGCGAGTACATCTGTTTCTCCTTCTTCAGCGGATTTAACCTTAAACAATACCTCTCCCTGTTTTATAGAATCACCTACAGCCACACTGACCTCTACAACTGACCCTGGACTGTTCTGATAAAATATAGTCTTTTGCTCTGCATCAAGAATCCCTTGTTTCCTGCTCTCAGCTTGACTGACAGCATCCTTTCCTTTTATAGCAAGTAGCGAACCTCCAACGATTAACGCAATCGCAATTCCTATATATAAACCTGCTTTTATCTTCATTTCCCACTCTCTCCCCTTACCATTTTTATAGCCGCATTTTCGGCAGCCTCCATAATCACTTCTCCCAATGTGGGATGAGGGTGAATGGTCATCGCCAAATCCTCTACAGTTGCTCCCATCTCAATGGCAAGGGCAAGCTCCGACACCAGTGTAGATGCTTCTACTCCAACAATTTGGGCACCCATAACGATTCCAGAGGTCGGTTCCGCTACAATTTTGACAAAACCTTCCGTTTCCCTCAAGGCCAATGCTCTCCCGTTAATCCCAAAAGAAGATTTGCCAATAACCAGCGGGATGCCTTTTGTCTTTGCTTCTGTTTCACTTAAGCCAACACTGGCCAGCTCTGGATCAGAAAAAACAACAAGCGGAATGGCTCTATAATCAACCTCGGAGGAAAGACCGGCAATGGCTTCTGCCGCAATTTTAGCTTCATAAGACGCTTTGTGAGCAAGGGCTGGACCCGACGTAATATCCCCAATTGCAAAAATATTCGGAATAGCCGTTCTGCACTGTTCATCTGTCTCAAGGAACCCCCTGCTCGTCACTGGCAAACCTATACGGTCCAGCCCTAAATCGCCGTCTGTATTTGGTTTTCTGCCGACAGTGACTAACACATATTCCGCTGTCACATGCAGCTGCTCCTGATTTTTCAAATAATGCAATGTGATGGCGTCTGCACTCTGCACTACGTTCACAGCTGTCGCTCCGGTGATCATCTTAATCCCATCAGCTTTCAGCTGCCTTCCAACAGGGCCCACAAGCTCCGCCTCAAATCCAGGCAGCACTTGATCTCCTCCCTCCAGAATCGTTACCGTTGTTCCAAATTTGGCATACATTTGCCCCAGTTCAACGCCTATATATCCACCGCCTATAACTACTAGGCTAGTTGGAACTTCACGGAGCGACAGAGCTTCTGTCGAAGATAAAACACGTCCGCCAACCGGAAAGGCTTGCAGCTCAATCGGACGTGATCCTGTGGCTAAGATGGCATTTTTAAAGGAAATGCTTTGCTCTTGTCCAGACTGACTGATAATAGCGGTATGCTCATCGACCAATCTGGCCTCCCCTTCCAAAATGCTCACACCTGCAGTCTTTAATAAATAGCCAACTCCACCTGCCTGCTTATTCACAATTCCTTGCTTGAAATCCTGAGCATTCTTAAATGACACTGCCGCATCCGCAGAGCTGAACGGTCTAAGCAACTCGTAACGATGGGATTCAGCAATTAATGCTTTGGAGGGAATACACCCCACATTAGTGCAGACCCCACCTAGCTGATTGCGTTCAACAATCGCCGTACTCATTCCAAGTTGTGAAGATCGCAGCGCCGCCACATACCCTCCCGGACCTGATCCAATGACCAACGTTTCTGCGAATTCAAGATTCCCCATCTCCTGATACCTCCTGTACCTGCTATTTTAAAATATGATGACCGTAATATATTATTACCATCATATTTTAAAACCGTCAACAACCGTGTTTATCCTTTCATAAGCAGACAGTGCTCTGATTCGTTAAATTGACAGGCTTTATTATGATGCATATAATATTTTAAAAGTAGAATCATGAAGCTATGGAGTGATTACGATGCCCTATCCCAAAGGCCATAAAATAAAAGTACGGAATACGATTGTTGAAAGTGCTGCCCAGGCTTTTCGCACCCATGGCATTCATGATGTAAGTGTTCCCTTCATTATGAAGGGAGCCGGATTGACTCACGGCGGATTTTATTCACATTTTGACAACAAAGAACAACTCGTCGCCGAAGCCTGCCGGTATGCCATTAGCGATACCATCGCACTTTTGCAGAAGGTCGCAGACCAGGAAGAGCAGAACCCCAAAATCAATGCGGTCATTGACTATTATTTAAGTCCGTATCACCGCGACAAAACGGAGATGGGCTGTATTATCCCTGCCCTTTCTGCCGAAATATCTCATTCTTCCGAAGAAGTTCGGCAAGTATTCACGCAGGAACTGGAGCGGATGATTACTTTTATCTCCGATTTGGCGGGAATTGAACCCTCCAAAGGTAGCGCACTGTTCAGCACCATGGTTGGCTCTCTAGTTCTTGCACGAACTGTAAATGACCCTGAACTGAGCGACAGCCTTCTTTCGTCAGGCAAACGGTATGCTAAAGAGCTGGTTACGATCTAAAAACAATAAACACCCCAAACAAATGAATCCAACTCAGAAATTTTTCGTAATATTATGAATTATAGATAACTGAGGGGTGTATCCAATGAACGAGCAGTATGCAGCAAGGGTTGAATTGTTCGCAGAGAACGCACAGCGGATCAAAAAGGCTTTTCCTTGGCATAATGCAATGGTTAGCCGTTTGGCGGGGTTACTGTACACAGCAGAGAATAAAAGTGCAGATGAGGATGCGATTCGTGCGAGCCACGAGCTTATTAAAGAAAATACCGGAATGTTTTCTTCGTTTAGGGGGAACTCGGCAATCAGTATTGCTACTATGCTCTCTCTTTCTGCTGACAAGGAACAACAGCTTGCAAACACACTGACCGTGTATGACTTATTGAAGGACGTCAAATTTAGAGCCTCTGATTATCTCGTCGT
This sequence comes from Paenibacillus sp. Marseille-Q9583, assembly GCF_976954365.1. Lineage (NCBI taxonomy): Bacteria > Bacillati > Bacillota > Bacilli > Caryophanales > Paenibacillaceae > Paenibacillus > Paenibacillus sp. Marseille-Q9583. The sequence continues at coordinate 67,026 of NZ_CDRJTB010000003.1, read as the reverse complement.
TGCCGCTTATCAAATTGCTGCTAATACGACAACAGATCAGTATCAGCGTACGGTAGAACGCGCAAAGATGTTTTACGATAGTATGAAAGCAAAGCACCGTTTCCTTACCGGACATGATGATTATATTTTCTCCGCCATGCTCGGCCTTTCCGATATCGACGTGGACAGCGGCATCGACCGGATGGAGGAGCTTTACACTACACTAAAGCCCGAATTTATGTCGGGGAATAGTGTGCAAGCTCTGACACAAGTACTCGTTCTTGGAAAAGAAGCTTCAGAAGCAGCGGATCGTGTACTGGCATTACGAGATGCATTTCGTGCACATGGCATCCGGTTAGATAAGGAATATACCCTTTCTTCGCTGGGCGTGCTAACTTTGCTCTCTTCCAACAATAAGGACATGGTTACGGAAGTCTCAGAGACCTTCGAATTACTGCGTACCAAAAAAGGCTTTGGCAGCTGGTCCATTGTAAAGCAGGAATTGCTACTGCTGTCAGCTGCACTGGTAGCCTTCAAATATGTAGAGGATGTGCAAAGCGGCATTGTAACCTCGATGCTTTCCACCAGCATCACTAATATTGTGATCGCACAGCAGGCTGCTCTTGCTGGGGCTGCGGCTGCTTCGGCTGCGGCTGCAGCTTCATCTTCTTCAAATTAAATGGAAATGCGAGGGAAGACATGGACTCGATACAACCAATCACCGCTAGAAATGAAGAATGTTTATACCGTCTACTGAATATTTGGGAATTATCTGTGCGGCATACCCATCTATTCCTGTCTGAACAGGACATTGATGCGTTGCGGCCACTGGTTATACAAGGGATGGAGCATATAAGTCATCTGTTTGCTTTTATAGATGACCATAACCAATCGCTTGGATTCATAGGGGTTCAGGATAACAAGATTGAAATGCTATTCGTAGAACCTGCTGCAATGGGAAAAGGCATCGGTAAATCGCTCGTAGCTTATGCTATAGAGTCACTGAATGTACACTACGTTGATGTAAATGAACAAAATCCGCAGGCCTTAGGTTTCTATGAGCATCTGGGCTTTCAAGTTTTTGAGCGTTCTGCACTGGATGAACAGGGGAATCCGTTTCCTATCTTGCATATGAAGTTACTGGTCGACTCACGTTAAACGTCGCCTCTCAAAGCCAAAGAGACCGCTTCGAGTAGCCATAACAATGGCTGTTCGAAGCGGTCCTTTGTGTTTAAGTAGGATCAATTTTTGTTTTTGGTGTGGAAGCTCCGCTTATTCTACCGATTTCAACGCTTCAATCATATGAATCCGTTTGAGCTTAATGTGCATGAAAGCCATGACTATGCCTGAGAACAGCAGTGTTAAGAGTGCAGCATACACATAGCTTGGCCACTTAATAATCGGAGCGAACATCGTCGCATCCAGCTCAGCTGTATTCAAGACGAAGCTGTGCAATATAATGCCAAGACCCGATCCGACTACAATGCCAAGTAGGCTTAGCAGCATATTCTCGCGGTAAATATACAACGTTACTTCCTTATCATAAAATCCCAATACCTTGATGGTTGATAGTTCCCTGATCCGCTCAGAGACATTAATATTGGTCAAATTGTAGAGGACGACAAAAGCCAAAGCGGCCGCTGACACAATGAGTACTAAGGTTACTACATCCATACTCTTCATGGTGTCATCAAAGGCAGTACCTACATTGCTGGAAAAGCTGACCGCAGCCACTCCCTCATTTTCCGTTAGCTTCTCGCCGAACTTGTCTTCCCACGCTTTATCGTGTGTGGTATAGTTCAGCAGTTCTGTATTGAACATCGGTTCATGTCCAAATACGGAAGAATAATACGCAGGTGTCATATACACATAGTGCATTACATAGTTCTCTGTAACCCCTATGACCTTAACCTTGAATGTCTCGTTATCCTTGTCCACCACATTCAACTGGTCGCCGGGCTCAAGCCCGTATAATTTAGCCAGCTTCTCCGAGATTATAGCGCCCTCGTCCGATAGCGTGCGTTTTTCTCCACTCACTCGATCCCGCAGCTCCACATAATCGGATATCGCATCAACAGATGCAGGGATGAACATATGTACATCCTGATCATTTACACCACTGCTGTGCGCTTTCATCGTTTCCTGTGCCACACTTAGTGATCCAGTTATAGTGGACTCGCCAGTGATCAATTGCTTGTAGGCATCCCGCGCATCAGCAGACGCATCTTCATGCAGCGCGACAAGTGCATCATATTTCATAATCGTGCCGAACTGCTGGGGGGCAATGCTGCCGATCGAGTCTTTAAGACCAAACCCGGTCAGAATCAGCGCCGTACAGCCGGCCACGCCGAACACAGTCATGAACATCCGCTGCTTGTAGCGGAATAAATTCCGTGCGGTAACCTTTTGAACAAAGCTCAGCCGTTTCCAGACAAACGTAACTCTCTCCAGTAGAATCCGCTGCCCGCTCTTTGGCGCCTTCGGACGCATTAACACAGAAGCATTGCTACGTAGCTCTACACGTGCGGCAATCCAAGCCGTCAATGTAGTGCAGATTAGCGCCACTATAATGGAAATGATGGAATATGACGGATAGAAGCTTTTGATAAGATCCGGCAGATTATAAAGCGAACTGTACGCATTATAGATAATGGTTGGAAACATGGTAAAACCGAGCGCAAGTCCCGCAACTGAAGCCGTCAAGCTGGCAAGTGTACCATAAACCAAGAATTTGGCCATAATGTCACGGTTACCGTACCCAAGCGCTTTAAGTGTCCCGATCTGCAAACGATGCTCCTCGACCATTCGAGTCATAGTCGTCAAGCTGACCAGCGCAGCAATCAGGAAAAAGAATACCGGGAAAGCACTTGCAATTGCCGACAATCGATCAGCGTTGTCTTTATATTCGGCATATCCCGGATTGGCACTACGGTCAGTGACATAGACCTTCGGAAGCCCTAGTTCTGCAAGCTTTTGCTCCCCTGCAGCTAGTTCCTCCTTGGCAGAGACCAGCCCATCAGCAATGGCTTTCATGTTTGCAGCTTGTCCCTGCTGCACCACTTCTGGCTGGCGCTTTAAATCGGCGAGCTGCTTCTCGGCGGCGGCCACTTTGCCTCGTCCACTGGACAGCTCTTTCTCACCTTCCGCGCGCATCTCCGCAAGCCGAGCTTCCGGCACACTGGACATCGCCTGCTCTACTGACTTGGTATGCTGTTCGATCAATCCCTCATACTCTGGTAAATAAGCCTTCACTCCGGTTGTATCCTTGAAGGATAGATAGGCTTCCGTATAGACCGGGAGCTGGAAATCTGACTCCGGGATCGCTGCGAATGCGTCCGCCGTCCCTTTACCAATTCCGCTGGTACCCCGGGTACTCTTCTCTATAAATTGAGGACTTCGCACAAAGCCCACTACGGTATAATTGAGTGTCTCGAAGTTCTTCGACAATTCCTCATCCGTTCCGGCTCCGCTAAACGTTATTTTGTCGCCCAGCGCATACTTTCCAGCCAGCTTGTCATCCAATACAATTTCTCCGGAATCCTCTGGAAGACGTCCTTCAATCATACTGTACTGGTTAAGCGGTTTATCTGAATGGTAAGAATGGACTTTGAGTATCAAAGCATTATCGCCGCTGAACACATCTGCGCTGTAACCCGGCTGGACTTCATCGATCCCAGGTACATCGCTCAGCAGTTCGATATTATCTTCGGTCAGACCATAGTTGGTCTGCACCTTCAGATCCATTAGTCTCGTCTCTTGGTAAAAGGTTCCGGCTGTATCCAGCATATCTGGACCGGCTGACTTGATGCCAGAAAAGAAACTAACGCCCAGCATAATGATTGCAAAAATCGAAATAAACCGGGCCTTAGTGTGCCTAATTTCACGAAAAATATCTTTCCATAACGCGCGCTTTTTCATAGATGCCTTCTCCTTACCATTCGATATCTTCAACGGATACTGGCGAAGGATTGGTTACCATCTTCCGTACCTTAGCATTGTTAATCTCAATAACCCGGTCTGCCATTGGCGCAATCGCCAAATTATGCGTGATTACAATGACCGTAGTGCCTGTGTTACGGCAGGTATCCTGAAGCAGCTTAAGTACTTGCTTACCAGTATTGTAGTCTAGCGCACCTGTTGGCTCATCGCAGAGGAGCAGCTTCGGCTGTTTAGCTAGCGCTCTGGCGATAGCGACACGTTGCTGCTCACCACCAGACAGCTGAGCCGGAAAGTTATCCAGCCGCGCTCCCAGTCCCACATCCTCCAGCACCTTACGCGCATCTAGTGCACGCGGGGAAATCTGAGAAGCAAGCTCAACATTCTCCAGTGTGGTAAGATTCGGCACTAAGTTATAGAACTGGAACACAAAACCCACGTCATTGCGGCGGTAGCCCGTCAACTCCTTGGCACTGAACTTGGCAATGTCCGTACCGTCCACAATGACCTGGCCTTCGTCCGCAGAATCCATCCCGCCAAGAATATTAAGCACCGTCGATTTGCCCGCACCGCTGGGGCCGACAATCACTGCAAACTCACCTTTATTTATCTCAAAATCAATTCCGTCGTTGGCAACGATCACACTTTCACCCATTTTGTAACGCTTGTACTCATTTTTGACAGCAACAAAGCTCATTTTCCATCCTCCTGTCTCTATCCAAACCAAGCCTAATCCCTTTACATTGTTTCAGTTTATCATAATTAGAACGCCCAAGCCCGAATGGCAAACCCTCATTACTCAAGGATAAATTCACATCATTAATAAGTTCATTTTTTTGTAACAATAATGTAACAAGGAAATTTTACCGTAAACGATACTTAGTCAATTGATAATGTTATAATCACTTTGTTTTATTCACTCTTTTCAGGCAAGAGTGAAAGAACAAGAACAATCAGAAACAGGTGATCAGATGTTCGAACTGAAATGGCTATGGCAGAACTTAGAGGGCAACCGGACACGGTACATTCTAGCGCTCTGCCTCTCAGTAGTGGGTTCAAGTCTTACGATTGTAAACCCTTACATCAGTCAGCGCATTGTCGATACGTTTATAGCAGGTGACAATGCGCTGCAGAATCTTACACAAGAACGGCAATTATTGATTATGCTCTGCCTCGGCATGATTGGATTTTCTCTACTGCGCACAGGACTTGCTTATTTTACAACGATGCAGTACGAACAGTCCTCGCAAAACATGATGTACAACATCCGGATTTTTTTGTACAACAAGATTCAGGGACAGGACAGAGAATATTACGACCGTAACCGAACCGGCGATCTCATGACCAAGATGACCGGGGATCTGGACATGGTTCGGCACTCAATGGCATGGATTTTCAAAACGATCATAGAATCGCTAACGATCTTCATTGCTGCTGTTATCTATTTTTTCACCATAGATGCTCAGCTAACGCTGTGGATGCTAATCCTGTCACCGCCCATTTTTATCGTGGCTTACATATTCGCTAAACGCGTCCGTCCTATGTATATTGACCTGCGTGAGCGGTTGTCCCAGCTTAACACGACTACTCAGGAGAATATTTCAGGCAACCGTGTGGTTAAGGCTTTTGCCCGCGAAGAGTTCGAAGTTCAAAAATTTACCGAGAAGAATGTCAATTATTCTACAGCGAACAAAAAGGCCGCCCTTGTATGGCTTGATTACTTTCCTTTTCTGGAGTCCTTCGCTCAGGGCTTCAACGTCATTCTAATGCTGGCAGGTGGTTTGTTCCTGATGAACGGCCGGATCACCTTCGGTGAATTTACAGCTTTCTCTTCACTGATCTGGGCTATATCCAACCCTATGCGCAACATTGGTATTATTATCAACGACATTCAGCGCTTTTTTGCGAGCTTGTCCAAGATCATTGATATCTATTACGCAAAGCCTAATATCGTAAACGAGCATAAGTCTACTGACAAACGCCGTTACGAAGGTCGTATTGCGTTCGATCATGTCCGCTTCAAATATGACAGCGCTATCGTACTTGACGATGTTAGCTTTACCGTTGAACCTGGTGAAACCATAGCAATCATGGGCTCGACGGGATCAGGCAAAACAACAATCATCAACCTGATTCCTCGCTTCTATGACGTAGCCGAAGGACGTGTACTTGTCGACGGCGTTGATGTCCGAAAGCTGGAGCTCGATGAACTGCGCGATAATATCGGCATGGCGACCCAAGATGTGCTCTTGTTCTCTGATACTATCGATGGAAACATCGCCTATGGTGATCCTGATCTTCCGGAAGAAGATGCGATAAGCTTTGCCGAGCTCGCAGCCGCACACGACTTCATTACCAAAATGCCTGAAGGTTATGATACCGTTGTCGGAGAACGAGGAGTCGGTTTATCTGGAGGTCAAAAACAGCGTATCGCTTTAGCACGTGCTTTGGCAGTTCGCCGTCCGATCCTCATTCTGGATGATACGACCTCTGCTGTCGATCTTGAGACGGAGGAGCATATTCAGAAAAGTCTACGCGAGCTAGATTATCCTTGCACGAAGATTATTATCGCGCAGCGTGTATCTACGACCGCGCAGGCTGACCGTATTCTCATTCTGGATAACGGGAAGCTGGTTGAGGAAGGCACCCACGCCGAACTGCTAGCGAAACGGGGCTACTACTACGATGTGTTTAAACTGCAGAACGAGGGTATTGGAAGGCAGGTGACCGCAAGTGGCAAGGAATAAATTCGACGTCGATGAGAATCTGGAATCGCCGTTTAATATAAAACACTTCCGGCGTGCGATGGTATACATCAAACGAAAGAAAACGCCAATGATTGTTGCATTTATACTCAGTGCACTTTCAGCGGCCATTTCACTATCAGCTCCACTGATCATGCAGCATGTGATCGACGTGACCATTCCGGCAAAAGCGAAGCTTGCGCTACTGGGCTGGGCTGGACTGATGCTTCTGACCATTGTAGTCAGCGTTTATCTGGCTACCATTCGTTCACGTATCATGACGAGTGTTGGGCAGGATATTATTTTTGATATCCGTACAGATTTGTTTAAGCATCTGCAAGAGCTGCCCTTCAAGTATTATGACGACCGTCCGCAGGGCAAGATTCTCATCCGGGTCGTAAACTACGTTAACGCCGTTTCAGATGTGTTATCTAACGGTATTATCAACTTTATTCTAGAAATCGTGAATTTGCTCTTTATCGCAGCCTTCATGTTCGCTGTTGACGTACGTCTATCATTTGTCATCCTTGCAGGGCTGCCCGTATTCTTTGTCATCATGATGCTGATCAAAACTCGGCAACGCCGGGCTTGGCAAGCAGTATCCAATAAAAGCTCCAACCTGAACGCCTATTTGCAAGAAAGTATCAGCGGTATTGGTGTGACGCAAATGTTCTCCCGGGAACAACGCAACGAAGGAATCTTCACACGTCTCGCGGGTAGTTTCCGTACAGAATGGATGAAGGCTCAACGTTACAACTTACTTATTCCGTTCTCCGTAGACAACTTGTCGACGATCGTTACTTCATTGATTTTCCTTGTAGGCCTACTAACACTGAGCCCACAAGACATGACCCTCGGTGTCATTCTGGCAATGAGCAGCTACGCTGCCCGCTTCTGGCAGCCGATTCTGAATCTTTCGAACCTCTACAATAACTTCATCAACGCCGTTGCCTATCTTGAGCGTATCTTCGAGACGTTGGATGAACCCGTTACCGTCAGTGATATTCCAGATGCGAAGACACTAAGACCTGTAGAGGGTCATGTCACTTTCGACGATGTGACCTTTGCCTATGACCCGGGACTCAATATTCTGGAGAATATCTCCTTTAAGATCAAAGCGGGAGAAAGCATCGCTCTAGTGGGACCAACAGGTGCAGGCAAAACTACGGTCGTCAATCTGATCTCGCGCTTCTATAATATTTCAAGCGGTAAGATTCTTATCGACGATCAGGATATCTCGCAGGTTACGCTGAAGTCCCTGCGCAGCCAGATGGGAATTATGCTGCAGGACAGCTTCATCTTCTCCGGTACGATCTTGGACAATATTCGTTACGGCAAACTCGATGCCACCGAGGAAGAAGTGATCGCTGCGGCGAAAGCCGTGTGCGCCGACGAATTCATCCGTGAATTCGATCAAGGCTACCTGACAGAGGTCAATGAGCGTGGCTCCAAGCTGTCTCAGGGACAGCGGCAGCTCATCTCGTTCGCAAGAACGCTTTTGGCTGATCCGAGAATTCTCATATTAGATGAAGCCACTTCATCGATCGATGCGAAGACTGAGCGTTTGCTGCAAAAAGGTCTGAATGAGCTCCTTAAAGGACGTACCTCATTCATTATCGCGCACCGCCTGTCCACCGTAAAAAACTGCGACCGCATTATGTATGTGTCTAACAATGGCATCGCAGAAAGCGGCTCACATGATGAGCTTATTGCACAAAAGGGTCTTTACCACCGCCTTTATACAGCACAGAAGATGGAAGCTTAATTGAATAAACACAAAAAAGCTCAGGCCGAATTGTAGCCTGAGCTTTTTTGCATAGGTACAATGTACTTTGATTTCAACGTTTAGAAAGTTACCCATTCCGGGATTTTAAGCCAAAAATCCGACGCCTGACCTCAGAGGTCTGCAAAATCTCACTTGTAATCTTAACCTAGTCCCCTCAATCTTGTTAAGGACAATATTAGCAAATTCATGGTAATATTAGGGTCTTAAGATGAATACTTTGGATAAGCGTTAATATTGCTTTTGGAAGCTATGTATAGTTCTTAAATCCAGATTATATATTCTATCTGCTTACCTTTCAGGTTCACTCCCAGATTACAATAGGTTATAATTATATAAAGCAAGAATAATTACAAGGGTGTGATAAAGATGCAATGGCAAGAGGTTCGGTCAATTTATCCCGATCAATATGTGCTGCTCGAAATTTTAGATTCTCATACCCAAGATAACATACAGTTCATAAATGATGTTGCTCTAGTGCGTGCCATTCAAGACCCCGATGAGGCTACCCGCCTATTATTAAACTGCAAGAATAACAATATTGTTTATCATACCGGACAAGAGAATATCACCGTCGAACTGAGAAATCATCCTCTGTATAGGAGTAGATAAGATGAAAATTGAGTTCATGCACGACTTAATTCAGACATCGATGACGATTGACTACAAAGGAAGTTCCTTAAGAATAGACAATTTAGTCATTGATACAGGTGCTGCTCACTCTCTACTGTCGTCAGACATTGTCTCTGAACTAGGCATCAGATTCGAAAATGGCGATAAACTTGTCCGTAGCTTTGGAATTGGCGGCGATGAATATACGTTTCAAAAAACTGTTGATCAAATCCAAATCGGTGAATTGATCATGAAGGATATCCCCATCGATTTTGGTGTTTTCCATGAAGGTATCAATTACATCAACGGTCTTATCGGACTGGATATTCTAAAAAGCGGAAAAATGGTTATTGATCTAAATCAGATGGAAATGTACCCTGCAGAATCCAGTCACAGATAGAATCGAGAAGGATCAAAAATACATTTGATCCATATCATTCTCCAAAATATCCTCAAAGCACTCTATCTTCTTACAAACAAGATTATTTAACCACCTTCAAGATTACCCGTAGTACTACTTACTCTAGTCATTCTTTTTTTGTATAAACACATACGTACTCTCATCCGATAGCTCATCAGCAAAGCTGAAATCAAACCCGTCGAAGCCTTTGATATCCTCCACACAGGTGATTTGCCGCTCAGCCATGAAGCGTACCATTTCACCTCTGGCCATCTTGACCAGGGTCGCTCTCTCAACGATCTTTCCGCCGATTTCCTGCCCGAATATACAGCTAATCATTCGAACGTTTCCGCCAACATACGGGGAGATGCACTTGCTGTATTCCTTAGAGGCCAGATTCAGAATGATATCAGTCTCCGAAAATAGCTGATCTGCAAGCTTCCTGTTCCAGAACTCATAGATAGACTTGAAACCTGGTCCGCTAAGCTTAGCCTGCATCTCCAGCCTGTAAGGAACAACACCGTCAAACGGCCGGACGATTCCATAGAACCCAGACAATATCCGTAAATGCTGCTGAAGATATTCCAACTCCTCCATTTGAAGTACCCCAGGTGCCATGTACTGGTACTGGATACCCTCATAAGAAAAGATAGCCGGTGTAAGATTCCGTGTTACATCCATATCCCGAATCCGCTCCACATTCAGCGTGGCGATGGCATCATTGCATTTCCATAGTGATTTGGCTTCTTCATAATTCAACTTTTGTAATAAGGCCAGAAGAGTCTGTGACTCGCTTATGAATTGCGGCATCTGGCGGCAATCCAAGAAATCCGTGTCCATCTTCATCTTCTTGGCAGGCGATATAATGATTCTCATGTTGCTCCCTTTTCTCTTTTCTTACCCCCGCGGGGAATTTAAATGTAATCTTATCCTATCACACTTAATCTTCGTAGGCTTGGGGCAAGTTCATGAAATTTGTTCACTGTCGCCCACTTTGCCCGCTAACTCCTCCATCTGTACCTTGGCTGCCGTTTCTTCTTGTCCCACCATTTATGCCGGGAGAGCTACCTCCATCTTTACCCCGACCACCGTTAAAGCCCTGTCCCCCGTTCGCCCTTGAACCAGAATCTGTACTTGATATCTTCTGAGCGGTGATGGCGTCACAGGAGATAAGCACCATGGAACAACTAAGCACTACTATGAGCAAAGTGAGATATCGCTTGATCCGCATCTTTGAACCCCCTCTTTCCGAGCAAACATGGTCAACGTGGAAAATATCTTTTTAACATATAATCATATACATCTTTAAAACCCATGTAGGATAACACGATCAGTAGCGGATATACCGGGTAAATATATCGAGACTTAATCTCCCATAGTAGATAAAATCCGATAAAGCCCAGCACCACAAGAATCAAAGAGGTCTCTTCAAATCTTTTGGCTCTTATTCCACTGATTAAGCGAACGAGTATAAAAACATACATCAGAAAATTCAGGACATACAGCAACCACAGTAGCCCGCTTCGGTAGCTCGAATCCCCCTTAAATAGATCCGTAGCAGCATTAGTGTAGCTATAACGGTCCATGACAAAGCCCATTCTTCCACCGTTACTGGATGATCCATCATTCCCAAGTCCATATCGTTCCATCTGGTATGTTCCTTCTGTCCAGGTCCAAACGATTTTTTTATAATACATTTTCACTACATCGCTTAGGCTCGCCTCGGAGAGTTTATGGCTGATTTCCTCTTTAAATAGCTGCGTACTTTCTGTCTTATTATAATTGGCATCCTGCTGATAGATCGTATAGCTCTGCCAGTTATCCCAGAATCCAAACGTCTCCAGATTGATCCCCATATTGAGCCACATATAGACCGGTGCGGAATTTTCGTTAATTGGTTCATCTACGACATTCGTCGCCTGCAGCACAGCATTTTGGGTCCAACCTGGAACATTAAACAATAAAGCCGTAATAAACAACGCGCTTAGAGCCTTTTTCACCCCGATCGCACGCAAGTTGAACAAAAGACTGACTACCACAGCAATCAAAAAAATAACACCGATACTTCGGAAATAGTTCCCGACTGCCAGGAAGATGGCTGCGAAGACAATATCCTTTAAGGACTTTCTTTTGATAAATTTCACGGCAAAATATAAAGCACTTGTCAGAAAGGCAGTCGCGATCACATCGTTATAAATTAAATTACTCATAAACAAAGAAGGGATATAGGTAGAGGCAAACACGAGAATGCCATAATCATGATCCTCAGACTTACCCTTGAGCTCTTTATACAGCAGGTAAATCATTAACGAGGTTAAGAGTGTAAATAGAATATTGAATACTTTGATTACTAAGTAATTATCCAGAAATAGCTGTAGCAATGTCTTTAAGTACACAACAATTGAGAAATTAAACGGGAACATATGCAGATAACCTGTCTTGTCAAAAGATGAATAATCATTCCTGTACAGCATATCAAGTGCCAATGAAAGCACCGTTTGCGAATCATCCGTCGGTAAGCGAGGAAACAGAAAAATGATCACGAGCTGAATGGCAAAAGAACATAGCAATATGGCTGGAATGACGATTTTCCAACTGCACTGATTAAGCTTCAGGCATATTTTATACAAAATAACGCTTAACGCCAGCACCACCACAATCCCTAGAATAAAAAGGCCGAGCTGTTGCTTCTCCAAAACTGGCGTGTCCCCATATACGAAATAATTATATTTCGCGCGGATAAAAAAGGAGGAAGCGATAAACAGTCCTATGAAGCATGCCAGTATGAGATACAATATTTTTTGAATTACCCTTACCATGGAAAACCTCCTTTTCACAGTCGAAGTCTATACAAGCACATCCCCCGATTCATAAAAAGCATTATAAACACCCAAACTGAATATTGAATGAAAGTAGCGAACAAACGTAAATAGACCGCCCTCCATGCAAAGGGTTGCGGTCTGTAATGTAATTCTTTTTAAGATGGAGTTCATTTAAACCCTTGGAAATCCAAATTTTTCAGGAATTGATTACTTCCTAGTATGCTCTTCACCCTCTTCGTTACATTAGGCCCTTTAGGTGTACTGCCTCGTCTATTCAGTAAGATCCATCTAAGACAAGCCCATGCTTCGAACACCTCAAGCTCTTCCTGCTCCATAAAATTCTCCAATAGATAAGCAGAACGGAACATATCAGCGTAACGGTCGGAGATGTGGATTTTCAGCAGAATAAGTGACCATGCAAAATCATATCTAGGGTCTCCCAACTGGCCGTTCGTCCAATCGATGACGGTAAATCGCTGTTGTTCCTCTACTATATTTCCTAAATGAAAATCTCCATGAATGATACGATCTTGTTTCATAGGAGTTTGTTCCACTAATGAAATAAGTGCATGATTAAGGTCTGCGTACTCTCTTGCTTCTGGAAAAAAGTAGTCGATGAAATCGTACTTAGGTAGTTGTATATGTTCCAGCTCAGCGATATCTATTTGATGAATTCTGGCTAAAATGCTCGCGAGCTCCTTCATTGTCTTATTATTCACTTTATGAATTGGCGTTCCGTCAAAGCTTGTTAACAACACCTTATTCCCGTCCGGATTGATTCCCCAACCCACTGGTTTAGAGACGGCTACCCCTCGTTCGGACAGGACATCCAATAAACGATATTGAAACTGAATATCTGGTTTGGAGCTCTTACTCCATGTTTTCAAGACATAGCTTTCCCGATCTAGATTGATCTTTAGAACCTCAGCTTCAAAGCCATCATCCATCGGATGCGTGGTTAAGCTGGCTTCATGATAGAGTAGCTCATCCATGATTTCATGGTGTTCAAGCCAGTTTACATTAGTTATAGGGGTTCTCAAAATTGTCCCTCCTTCCGCTCGGTTGTTTGTCAGATCCTATTCTTCCGGAATGCCCGCTACGATCTCAAGCAAATTGCCTTCGGGGTCAGCTACAACAGCTTCACGCAACCCATAGAGCTGCGAGATAGGTTCTTTTATAGGAGTTGCACCTGCCTTTATCAGACGCTCAAATTCCTTGTCTACCTCTTCAGGTGAGGGAACACCAAATGAGACTTCCATGGTCCCATTCAACCCATTAGGATAACCTAGCCCTGAAATACTCAGCGCATCCCGCTGACACAAATTAAAAAACACACCACTCTTTAGCTGGACCCCGGTAAATACGCCGCCATCCCATTCTATAGCTATATTCATGACGTCCCGATAGAATGTAACCATCTTTTCCATGTCTTTTACAATCAAAGTGATAGCACCGATTTCCATGAAATCCACCCACTCTTCTAAATTATTCCTTTTATGATCGTAGATATAGTAGCATAGGCGGTAAAATAATGAAATGAACTATACAATAATAAAAAGCTCTGTAGAAACTCTACAGAGCACTCTCAGCTTAATCTTAAATGTTCCACCTATGTCACTGAATAAAATGCTAATCCGATACTAGAAAAGATAAGCAAAAGTATGGTAATAAATACTGCAGATCCTATATACTTATTCTTTCTAGACTTACCCGTAATTGATATTCCTCTTTTTCCAATAAGAGAATATAAAATGAATCCCAATATGGGAGTCGTCGCAATCATTAAGAATACCCAAATCCAAGGATTTATTCCTCGATACAAACAATCGTTGTAGAGCCATAGACATGATAGCGTTATAGTCAATAAAGCAAATACAACCACTAATACAACTAATGGAATCATAACGTTCTCCCTCCTTTCCTATTTGATTTAGAATAACAATGATTTTCCAGATTCATATATGTCTATATCTAGCTCTATGTTTTGATACAAACCTTCACTATCCATAATAATCTTCTCTAACTTGGAACTATGTAATTGCTCGTCGTCACAAATACAGATTCTAATCATTCCTCTAAACTCCCTTTTTAAATAAACATATTATTTTGAAAATAATACCTTATTAGTAATAATTCAATAAAGAAGATCAGTAGACCTTGTAAATAAAAAAGACGACCGAAGTCGTCTAGTAAATGCTTATTAAACTATTTCATAGCCAACGGTAAATCTTGAACTGTACAATTCATAACCGATCTGAGTATATAGCCTAATAGCTTTCTTATTATCTCCATGCGTACCCAAAGTGGCCATTGTTTTTCCCTGCTGCTTTAGATAGTCCAGTGCAGTGCAGATGATTTTACGAGCAACACCCTTTTTCTGCCATTCAGGAATGACGAATACATTCTCCGTTGCACTCCTCTCGTCGGTGATTCTCCAGGTTGAGGTGTTGCCAATCAATTGATCGCCATGAAACGCGCAGAAATTAACGATTTCGGGCGATTCCTGCATCCATCCCAAATGGTTCAGACTCCACGCCACACCGTCAAAGGAAGCGAGTTCAGCTTGACGATATTGTCCCTGAGCTTCACTATTGTTCAGTGCAGTTGGCTTCACCAGAACCCCTTCTGGTAAAGGATACTCAGGAATCTCTCTACTTAGGTCAAATTTAAACACGACAATCGTATCGTAAATCGTAAATCCACGCGCTAGACAGAAGCTCAACTCTTCGAGATCATCTGTGTCGAGATAATGAGCCATGATAATGCGCTTCTCTTGATACCCAGCTTTAATTTCTCTGGCCCGTCCGATTAATGCTTCAATCAGTGCTGCTTTGATACCTTCATCCTCGGCGTTCTCTGCAAATATAATTTCGTAATTAAGATATCGTTTGAAGTTTGGGTCTTCATCATGTCCAACCGCATGAAAAGTATCATGCTCCATCAGATGAGCAACGGCCAGAACCTCTCCGTCGACACTCACTGCACAGAACATATTTCGCTTATCCAGATCTCTATGGTACAGATATAGCATTTTCAGAACAAAGTCCATGCTTTCAATTTGCTCCGCATCTTCATTCTTCGGATTTCGGATTACAAAGTCCCTCATGAATAAACATCGTCTCCAATCTTTTATGGCGCTGCAAATCATTTCTTAGTTAAATAATGGATGAGGCAGGCCATGCTCAGCAAGGGAGAGTTTAGTTATAGTCATTGTTGTGCTAATCCCCAATCGTTCTAATCATCGTGTCATACGGATCTAATTCAAAGGTTTGTTCTCCATAATCCGTATCAATCGTAGTTTTTTGAACCTGATCGCTATTGTTAATGACCACGAGGGTTTTACTTTCTGGATAATAAGCGCACTCTGTATATAAGTTGTTCGTAATGTACTTTGTCTCAGTGAACTCATTACCTGCAAAACGAATCAAATTCATCAGCAATCTTGTATTCTCAAAGCTGAAGGTGAAAGAAGGCAGGTAGATCCCCTTTCCTTTACCGAAAGCATGGGTGGACAGTGTTATTAGACCATCCGTTTCACTCACAACCGTCGCTGATCCATCGGTAAGATAAAGGTTATTTTTTGGTGTTATGCTAGCCCCAATAGGCATTAAACCAAGCTCATCCTTCACTTCATATATCCATTTTCTATGCGCTACTCTGGAGCCTGTATCCTCATCTACACCAAGCACATGTGCCATTCTGAAAAAGCTGTCATACCCTTCAAGCGCCGAAGGCTGATTCACACCTATAAAAGTACCGCCCCCATAAACCCACTCTGTCAGTAGATCCACACACTTGCTGTCACTCCAGTGTTCTCCACCACTCCATGCTGAACCAGCCGATCCGGCATTGATCACTACATCACAATCTTTTAAAATCCCCTGACGGATATCCTCAAAATCAATGAACTGTACTTCGATCGGTAATCCCGATAAAGCCTCGTTAATATGAATCAAATCATGCATATACGTTTCATGGAAGTGCCCTGACAAGGTCCAAGATCTCAATTTACCCCAAGCGTGTAGAATGGCTACCTTCGTCTTCATATGATACGGTTTGCCTTTATGATGCAGCTCTTTAATTACTCTGAACTCATCCGCAATCTTTTCGATATAATCACAAAAATCCGGATAAGGCTCTACAAGATGCAAATATCCACCCAATCCAATTCGATCTATAGGCTCTCTGAGTAGAGCACGCCGAATATTGATCCAATATTTTTTGGCATCTAGTGTAGGGTTCCCTCCCTCCATAAAGGTAGGCAGACCACCTAAACCAACCGGAAACAAGTAGGGATGCAGCCGAATCTCATGGGTATCTACTTTTACACCTGAACACATTCTTGCCTCGAACCCTGAGAACACACATTTAATCATCCCGTCAAAGCCAAACGCCTCGAAACGATCATTGTAAGGCTCCATGCCAACCCAACTGTCATCATAGAAGACATATGCCAGCTTGTCGTGCCCATGCACAATATCAATTAGTTTCTTACTAAATTCGATGACAAAATCATTGATAAATGCCATCCAGTCCAGCTTGCGCTGCTGCGGCGGGATATGACTGACACGATATTTTCCACCATTCACAAAATCCTCGGCCGTGAGCGAATACCCATATTTCCGAGCAAACAGATCAAGCGCTCTTGAGCTTACCGTAAAATCATAAGAACCCCAGTCCGAGAACAAATGGCGATTGCGCTCATTGCTGCCCCAGATCCAGGAAAAATTATAGAATAGGGACGTAAACCGAACCACCGTTGTTTCCTTATGCTTAAGACACCAGTCTTCCATCCAATGGAGCAAATATTTTTGCGTTTCTACATAGATGGGGTCAATCTGCATCAGATGCTCTTTTTCCCAGTGATTCGTGGTGTGATTGTACATGGAGATCTCT
This sequence comes from Paenibacillus sp. Marseille-Q9583, assembly GCF_976954365.1. Lineage (NCBI taxonomy): Bacteria > Bacillati > Bacillota > Bacilli > Caryophanales > Paenibacillaceae > Paenibacillus > Paenibacillus sp. Marseille-Q9583. The sequence goes on along the minus strand of NZ_CDRJTB010000003.1, from coordinate 49,854 downwards.
TCCCAAATCCGGTAGACCATGAAGCTGACCGTATATTTATGCCAAGGTGCAATACCAGTAATGACCACATTTCCTGATTCCCGTTCATAATTCCACTGTTCTCTTGGAACCTCTTCACCAGTAGTTCGGTCAAAAACCTGCCAGTACTTAAACGCCTCTTTGGAATCATTTACTCGGAATTGCTCAGCGAAAAAATCTTCCATCAAATAGATGGATAAATAATCTTCGACCGTTACCTTCGGATTAGTTATTAAAAAACTCTGCTGCAGTTTATCTGAATTCTGGGACGCCCATTCGTTATGATCTCTGATGATGCAGATTGTAGAATAAATGCCGTATCCTGCGTTGATAATCTCATCGGACAACTGTGTGCCGTCACTGTCACGGATGACATCGGCACCCCAACGTTCAGCTAATTCTAAGGTCAGTGCCTCATAACCGGATTCGCCCGGTAGTGTAAAGGCCCCCGTTGTTTGCTTAGACAACTTGGATCCCTCCTATTTAAGCATATCGGATAGAAAAGAGAGTGCTAAGCCTTGACCCCAGCCTTGAATCCAGTCTTTTGGAATATTGCGATAGCCTTCCCGGTCCTTCATGACCGCTGTTCCGCCCGATACTCCCAGTACTCGTCCATCCTCGCTGATATTGCTTAGGACACCATTCAGGGCCTTTTGCACATATTTGGTATGCAGCGGATTGCCGTTATTGATCATTGCAGCCGCTATCCCGCAAGAGGCAGATACTTCTTCATAAGACTCTTCGTCATCAAGCACTGTCCGCCACAGGCCGTTCTCCGTTTGTACAAGCTTGAGTGCTGCCAGTTGATCGCGCAGCGAACACTCCACGTCCATACACGCCGGATATAAATACCATTCTTTCAAAAGCTTTTTGACTTGCGACATGGTATATGCGCCCCAAGCATTTGCTCTGCCCCAATATAGTCCGGACATATGATCCTGCTTCACATTATTGTAGCCATGGTACCAGAGGCCGCTGCTAGGGTCTTGCAGGTATTTGATATGCCAGTAATATTGACTCAGGGCATCCTGGATCATTTCCTGATCGTTTAATTTACTTCCCACTCTGAGTAGAAAAAATGCCGCCATAAACAATGTATCCGCCCACGCTTGTTCTGGAAAATCATTAGAGACGGATACGGTATGCTGCAGCACCTGATCTCCGAATCTGAGCGCATGGTTCTGCAGATAATCCACCTTGCTCATTACAATATCCCAATATTTCTGGTTCCCTGTTTCTTCATACAAGGTAATCAGCATATGGCCCATGGCACAGGTGTTTACCGTCCAGTCTGGCAGGCCCAACTCGATATATTCATCTGCCCACTCGACAAGCATATCCAAATACTCTTTATTACCAGTCGTTTTATAGGCTCTGGCTACCCCATAATAAGCCACACCACAGGGCCAGTCCCATGTTAAATCCATCGTCATTGTTTTTCTAACCACTTTGTCGATAACGCTTAGAATCTCTTCTCTGTCATAAGTTAATTGAAGCATCTTGATTCTCCTCTCTTTCGCACACGCCCCTATTGGCGCTGAGAGCTGTCGTTCCTATGTAAACGCTTTACTAATTCTATTGTAAGGAGTAAAATGGTCTGATTCTAAGCATATTCATAACTAAACTGTGCAATTTCAACCATTAAGAGTACAGGGTCAGTCGCAATTCCGGGGAATGTTGGACTTCCGGCCGCTGTTGTCGTAAGAATTTCTTGATTTGTACCGCTATTAGCGGTTGAAATCCGGAGACTGTTTATGCTTCCGAAGTGAGCTTTCCTATGGAAAGCTTTCAGGCGGACGCTGACGCTCCTACAGTTCCAAAATTCCCCTCCACCGCTTCTTTCCCTTTCCTCAAGTTGTAAAGTACATCTATATTGTTGAACTTGAAATCACTTTCACCTATAATCTACTCAACCTACGTAACAAGAACGGGAGTATTGAGATTATGCCCAGAAAAAAGAAACCCGTCATCGAATACCGCCACTACAGCTTGCCGATAAACTTTCCTATTTTACTGTTAAGCGGTGAACGTTGGAAGATTTCCGATATTAAAAGCGAGCATCTCCATTTTCATAACCATTTAGAGATTGGTATCTGTCATTCGGATAGCGGCATCATGGAGATCAAGGGTGAATCTGTGCCTTTTAAAGCCGGAGATGTGACCTTCATCCCTAGATATCTTCCTCATACCACGTATAGTTCGCCAAATGAAGCTAGTCTTTGGTCATATATCTTTTTTTCGCCAGAGGAGCTCTTTCAGCATTCATTCAAAAGCGCTTATAGTGACTTCGAGCCAAATTTGTGGGCGATCGAGGGAATGAATTGTATTTTGAACAAGGAGGAACATCCCAAGGTTTATACACTTGCGACATCGATTGTAGAGGAATTGAAGCACAAAAATCCTTACTATCAGGAAAGCGCCTACGGCTTATTATTATCCCTTTATATAGAGCTGCTTAGAATTCATTCCCGGAATGCACCCTTAACAGAGCAAGAAATAGAGCATAATCTGAAAGGCGATTTTGTCATCTCTCCGGTTCTGGAGTACATCACCAAACACTATATGATGCCGATTACCATCAATGACCTGGCTGATCTGTGCCACCTAAGTACCACTCATTTTCGCAGAAAATTCCATGAGATCATGGGGACCGCACCTCTCGATTTCCTAAACAGCACCCGCATTGAAGAGGCCTGCAAGCAGTTAAAAAGCACGGATGCTTCCATCCTCTCCATCTCTGAACAAGTTGGCTTTCAGTCCATTTCCAGCTTCAACCGATGTTTCTCCAAGCTTATGGGTGAGTCTCCCAAACAATGGCGTAAAGACGCACATTCCGAAGCCCAATCTGCAAAAGCATCTATACTTACGTTTACGGGGTGGGTATAGGGACAGGAGAACATAAAGACGCTCCAAGAAACGATTCCTAGGCGTCTTCTTACGTTGCCGATTTACTTCACTTCACAAAATCTACTTAACACATGAATGATTTGTTCCTTGCTCATAGGGGCGTCGTGTCCTGGGATATACGTAGTGAATGAAAGAGTTGTTAAAAACTCAACATATTCCTTCATTTTTATGGGGTCAATCTTACCTTCTCCATGATAATAATCTCCACTATGTGCATCACCTGCAAGTAAAACTCCTGCTTCCTTTACATATACAACGCAAGAATCTGCTTCATGCGGGCCTCCTACCTTTAGAATTTGACAAGTGATGCCCCCTAAATCCAACGTTAAACAATCCTCGAAAATAATCGATCCTGTGCTGACCGAAATCTTATCGAACGTATCATATTCTTTTTTCATACAGTTATAGGCGAATTCTATTTCTTCTTTTGTCTCTAAGCGTTTTACAACCGATGCTTCATCCCAATCCCACGCCTTCAATCGCTTTAGTACCTCATTCGTTGCTGAAGATACTATGGCTTCCCCTTCAAAAGCATGCATACCAAAGGTATGATCCCAATGCCAATGCGTAATCAAAGCATATTTAGGACGTGGTAGATCGTTATCATCCAAGCACTTTATAAAGGTATCAAAATGCGATTTTGAATTGCCGCAATCAATCATAATTGAAAAGTTGTCACCTACAACATATCCCAAAACAGGTCTGTCTGTTTCTCTAACATTTTCTGAGTAATAAATAGATTCATTTATTTTTTTCAGTTCCATAAGTGTTTTCTCTCCTTTAGAACAATGGGTCATTTGGTAACTTAATAATGGATCCGGATAGCTTATTGAGCAAGGGAGAGTTTAGTTATAGGCGTTCTCACCAAGTACACAAGTCTATTCAACTCAAAAATCAAAAGAGAGTCCCACCGATAACCACTTTTCATGGCTACCGGGAGACTCCCTCACAATTAGGTTCTTGCTATTTGATTATTTAGATTTCTTTACAGTTGTCGATTTAACTTGGAATGCTCCGTTTTTGTAAGCAAGTACAGAGGTTTCTACGCCTTTAACTACGGAAGTAGCACTACCATGAATTGTTTTTGTGGCAACAATCTCGTAGACTCCGTTTTTATCTACATCCGAAGCCTTCATTGTATTGTAGAGCGAACGTTTGCCATTCACTTTCACGTACTCGTTAAGAAGAACTTTCACACCACTATCTTTGAAGGATACTACGTAAGCATTGGTGCTGCCGCTGTTACCGCCAGAGTATACAGTAATCATGACATCTTTTGATTTATCTCCGTTGAAATCGCCAACGAATTTGATTTTTGGCTGGTAACCTTCGAAGCCTTTGATATTACTGTTAATCACTTTTTTAGTTTTACCTTCTAGAACGACGATGTTGATATCTGTAATCAGATCACCATTAGCGGCATCCTTGTTACCAATCAGTAAGACGTTATCCGCAACTCCATTACCCGTTACATCCATTGTTTGTTTTGCTAGCAGAATTGTTTTTGCTGTTGTTGGAATTCCCTTAAGCTCAAAGCGTTTACCAACGGTGAAATCACTTGTTGTAGTTGTAGCTGGTGTAGTCGCTGGCTTGCTATCGGATTTAATGGTTTCTGTCTTAACAGCCTTGAAAGCACCATCTTTGAAAGTAAATGTTGTTTTTTCCTCACCTAGAACTATAGCTTCAGCATCACCGCGAATTTTTCTAGTACCTACTAGATCATACACACCATCTTTATTAGGATCTACTTGTTCTAAAGTGTTGAAAAATGCTGGTTTACCATCCACAACAGGCTTTACACTCAAAAGTGGTTGTACTTTATCACCTGCGAAAGACAATATGTAGGCATCTGTCGTACCGTTGTTACCACCGGAGAATGCTGTAAACATGACATCATTTGCTTTGTCCCCGTTGAAATCACCGATCCATTGAATGTCTGGTTTAAAGCCCTCGAAACCGCTGATTTTTGCATCTTTGACTGTGTTTGTTTTGCCATCGACAACAACCAGGTTGAGGTTGCTTACATAACCAAGCTCATCTGCTTTATCACCGAGCAGGTAGATTTTATCTTCGACACCGTCTTTATTAACATCGTTAACTTGTTTTCTGATAAGAACGGTTTTATCTGATGTCTTAACACCTTGCAATGCAAAAGGCTGTCCAACCGTCAGCTCACCTAGTGCAGGTTGCTTATAGGGGTCTTCTTTGGTAGTTTCTGTTTTGCTAACTTGGAATTCGCCGTTTTTGTAAGCGAACCATACTTTTTCATAACCTTTTACCTGGGCATTAGTATCGCCATAGAGGGTTCTGATTCCAAGTAGCTCACTTACACCATCATTCTCTAAGTCAACCGCTTCTAATGTTTTGAACAATGCCCGCTCACCTTTGATCTTCAAGTCCCCATCCAGAATAATGGAAGGTGTTTCGTTCTTAAAGGTTACGATTCTAGCATTAGTAGACCCTTTGTTACCACCTGAGTAAGCGGTAATCATCACATCAAGTGCATGGTCATTATTGAAATCACTCACATAGCTGATTTTCACGTTCAAACCACCAAAGTCTTTAATCCCTGCATTTAACACTTTGTTTGTTTTGCCGTTTAGAACGATGAGATTAATGTTGTCGAAATCAGGAGATTCATTTTTGTCACCGATGAGATATAAAGTGTCCTTCGTGCCATCCAAATCAAGATCAACCGAGCTTGTTGCTATCAATACTGTATTGGCGTTCGTTTTAACACCAGCTAGTGTAAATTTTTGTCCAACTTGATTAGTGGATGGTGCTACGGTTGAACTGGTTGGCGTTGCGACAGGATTGGCCATGGCTTGGGATGAGAAAGATGCGACTACTGCTACACATAATGCAACGGATAATGTTTTCTTCATTTTCATTGTATTTCCTCCGATGGTTTATAAAGGTTGGTGTCAAATACAGCCTCATCATTATAATCCGAGAAACATAGGACAGAGTGACGGTAAGGTAACATTATCCTATTGAAATAAGACAATAACTAAATAAAATATCCAATACAGAAGAGCACTAGGTGCTGAAAAATGAAAATTTATTTGAAGTAGAGTGGTTGGGACACTATAAGGAAACGCTTTCATCTTCTGTTCTCAAGGGTTTTGAATAATCCTACTTTTTTTTAATCCTTTGATAACAATTCTGTAAAACACTTTGATCCAAAAAAGTGATTCAACTATTCCTGCTGGTCAGCACCTTTTGTGAAATGCCCTGAATATTACGCTGTAATTCACACCGGATATCAATAAGCAAATGATCATAGCTTTCCACTTTCCGCCGATGATTTCTAGTGTTGCCTCTATCCCTAGATTATATTGTTTCATAGAATTACACCTCGTTCATGCTGATCTGGTACAGTTATCCGCCGCTATTGAAAAAATGGTTTGACGAAGTGTTGGCTTACGGATGAGCTTACGGATGAGCTTATGGATCGAACGGTGCCAAGCATGTAGGGGCAGAAGCCCTACCGTTTTTTGCTGTCTTTGGAGCTTCATTCCAAGCCAGCGATGAAGAAATTAATACTAGCGCAAAAGAATAGATCAACTATATCTTTAATCACCGTATTTGATACAAACAAGCTAAAATGCTTCAGCGTCTATTCAAGGACGATAAGTGTTTATGCGAGAATGATAAGGATAAAGTATATCGTGAAACTTACACTCTCTTATAATTTAAAAAACGGGCTATCCCTAGTCTTGTTCAAAGACTTCAAGGATAGCCCGCTATTAAAAGAGTCTAAAGCGTCTCTGTAGTAAGTGTGAACCCTTCGATCACGGCATCTTCGTCGACCTCGATCAAGATGCAGCGTCTCCCATGATAATTTACCTGTTTCACATATTTTAAATCCTGTGGGCTGACCGAAATCGTAGCTACCTTTGTTTCGATTTTTATCGATTTTGTGGTGAATTTCGGCATCACGCTACTTGCCTTCATCTCATAGTGCTTATCGTCGACGATGGTTTCAAACGCACGTTCCACTTTTTCCATCGTCACATCTTCAACGCCGCTTACCTTCAGTACGCGTTCCACATCTCTATAATCGAGCTTCGGAGGTTCTTCCTTATCATCGTTGGTTTCGATGACCTGGTGGATTTCCTCGTACAGCTGAGCAATGATGGTCGCGTCAAGTTGTTCGCCCGCCACTTCCTTCACGATGTCTTCAAATATAGCTCTCTCTTCCAGTGCCGTCACGGATCTTTCAGCATTCAAGACCTGCTCGATGAAATGCGGATCTGGAAAGTTCGATTTTCCCGTACAATACAGAATGCGGTTCACATCGGAATAATTGTCCGTCACGCTCGGGTAAAAGAAGCCCTGCTCCGGCGTACTTAACTTAACAATCGGATCAACAATGACGTTGTACTTGAATTCTCTTTCCACATAATCAAATAAGAGAGCTTTCCGTTGCTTCTCCGTGGAATTCACGCTGCATAGAATAAACGGATGCGCGAACATTTCGTTTTTCTCACTTTCTTCGGCTTCATCATTTCTATCTTTAGTCGGGCGATAATACTGTCCACGAACGAAAGTGATCACCGTATCGCGTTCATAATGGGTATCCGCCATCATTCTGTCCACGAGCAGCAGCATCAGGTCCTGCCATTCATCTGGATCCCCTGTCACCAAAGCTTGATGAAGCATCACCTGCGCTGGCTCCTCCACTTCCGCCTGAAACTTCAACTCAAACAACTTCTGGTCCATTTCGCCGGTCATGAGTTTTTTGAAATTGCCCATGTACAGCTCCTGCTTCTCTCTGTCCACCATTCCAAACGGCAGGCGCTCCCAATGATAGATCTCATTGCTTTCCTTCATAATATACACGTTGAGAATATCGTAAATACTCATCATATCGTGATCCAGCTTAAATTGCTTGCGTATATGCGCGACTTCTTTCTTTATCATGATTCGTTAGACAACTCCTAGGAAGATAAATTGGTCTTTTCAGTATAAAGGATAAAAAAAACCTTCGCTATATTAGTTGAACTTAAGATTTCCCTATGAAGGGAATTGCGTGACTAATCAATTAATCGCATGCTCTAATGCATAGTCTTCAAGCGGAATATCAACCTGTTGATTCATCGCCAGCTTGGCTAGCTGCTCACCAAGGAAGGGTCCCATCGTTAATCCGGATGAACCTAGTCCATTAGCAACAATTAGTTTGTTCCATCCTTGAACCCTGCCCAACACGGGAAGAAAATCTGCTGTAAATGGACGGAACCCTACTCTTATCTCATTTAGGCTACAATCTGCAAGACCGGAAGCCGTTTGAAGACCTTTATTTAAAATTTCTTGCATTCCACCTGCGGTTATAGAGGTATCATAACCTACGACATCATTTTCGTGAGTAGCACCTACTACGATATTTTGATCCGCAAATGCAAGGATATATTGATCTGTAGGCGGCATTACCACAGGCCATTGCTCTGTACTCGCTTGTTGAGCAAGCTTCAAGTGCATGATTTGAGCTTTTTGATAACGCACCTGGAGCATGATCCCAAGCGGATGAAGCAAAGCGTTAGACCAGGCCCCGGCGCACACAATCACTTCATCCGCTGTGAATGTCTGTTCTCCGACGCTAACCCCTTTAATTTCATGATCATCATGCTCAAGAACAGCATCTCCCTCAATCATCTGCGCACCGTTACGCTGTGCCGCTCTTAGCAATGCATCACGTAATTCACGTCCGTCCACTCTTGCTGCACCCGATACATGAAGCGCATGATAACCTTCCGATAATAATGGAAACTTCTCTTGTGCTTCAATATCCGTCAGCATCGTAAGCTCGCCTATTTCAGGGGCGTCCTCTCTGCGCAGTTCTGCTCTTTCTTTCATAGCGAGTAACTTTTTCAGATCATCATGAATACAGATCGCTCCTACTTTTGCGTATCCAGTCTCGGTTTCTCCAGCCTCTTGAAGCTCTTGAATAAGTGCTGGATAAAAGCTTGCTCCCGCCTTAGCAAGACGATACCATGCTTTGTTTCTGCGTTGAGACAACCACGGGCAAATAATCCCTGCTGCTGCATCCGTTGCTTGTCCAACATCTTTACGATCTATAATGATGACCTCAGCACCTAACTTACTGATCTGATATGCCGCTGAAGCTCCTAATATCCCTGCACCAATTACAATAACCTTGTTCATGTCCAAAGTCCCTTCAGTTATCACTTTTAATTCATACATTAACACATTCACTATATATCAATGTAACAACCCGAATGATAATTCAATCACTACTTACCCATTGTATCTTAAATTTGACATTTCTAATGAATTATCGTACTATAAATCTCACTCAGTTAAAAGTACTTTAATTAGAGTACTAGAATAAAAGTGTTATTCATAAGAAAGAAGGTATACAATTGAAGTTTTCACAGTTTTTGAAGTCTAAAGGGGCCATTGGTTCTATTTTTATGGGTGTGTTCTATGCCATTGCGATGCTTGGTATTTTCTTACCAGGGTATACAGCACTTCCAGGGAACATGGATGATTTAAAAATTGCTATCGTCAATGATGATGCAGGTCAATATGGGGCTCAGATTTCGAGTCAGTTTTCGGAGAGCTTACCATTCAAAACGATAAAAACCGATGTATCGAATAAAAAGGCGATGGATGAATTAGAACATAATAAGTTAGCTCTAGTTGTCCATATTCCAGAACAATTTTCCGCCAACGTTCAAAGCGGTAAGGTATCCGCAAGTATTGATTTCACAGTCAACGAAGCTTCTGCGACCATGGTATCTTCAGCCATGTCTTCCGTTGTAGGAGAAATTAACAAACAATTAAGCGCCAACTTCTCAGAGCAAACCGCAAAAGGTGTGTTAATGAACTTTAACGTACCAGAAGAACAAGCCACCACAATGGCTACACAAATTGAAAATAGTTATGTCGGGAATTATGTTGTCATCAATGATGTTCCGGACGGTATGCACAACAACATGCTACCTATGTTCTTAACTATGGCTGGTTATGTTGGGGCAATGATTGCCTCTATGCAATTAGTTGCTTCTTTTAAAGCGAACCGCGGGAAAGCAAGCAAGACAAAACTGTTTATGTTCGTTCAATTCACAGCCTTATTAATTGCTGTATTATCAACAGTTGCTGCTTTAGCCATTGCATTCTCTGTTGCAGATGTAGACCTATCCTTACTGTTACCAGTTGCTGCCCAGCAAATTCTAATGTATATGGCTGCATTTAACGTGTGTGCGATTATGGTCTTCCTAGTTGGCGAAGGCGGTATGGTCTTAAATATTCCAATCCTGCTCATGCAAACCATCGCCAATGGTGCTACCATGCCTCGTGATATGATGTATACACCATACGATTGGTTTGGCCGCATCACACCGATGTATTATTCTGTACAAGCTTATATGGTACAAATGTTTGGTTCCATTAGTCCAGCACCCTTCTTATGGGGATTAGCAGGCGTATTTGCCGGGGCTATGATGATTAACATTGTAATTGTCCGGTTTGTTCATAAACCTGTACCTCTGACTAAAGAAACTATACTGCCCGTTGAAGTTAAAAATACAGCTGAAATAACCGCCTAGGTTTGGTAAGATAGAGTTTAGCCAACAATTAGGAGTGGGTTCTGTGATGTCAATTCAAATTTATATCCTAAGTAAGTTAATGGATGAAAATAATTATCCTTATAAATTAAAAAAAGAACTATCCACCCCTATTCCATTTGATAAATTGCTAAATCTATCTGAAAGCAAACTATATTATCACTTTGAATCCCTAACGAAACAGGGCTTAGTTGAACAGGTAGAGATTATTAAGGAAGAACATCGCCCAGACAAACAGGTGTTTTCCATTACTGATAAAGGGCGCAAGCAGCTCCCGATCAAGATTTATCAGGTAATAGAAAATGCAGATTCTATTTCAGATATGATTGTCGCTCTTGTGAATCTTCGTTTTGTAGAGACGGACAAAGTGATCCCTATTATCGAGAAGAAAATTGAACAGTCACTGATAAAAAAGGATCATTTAAATCAAATTTACCATCGAATAGATGTACAGAGTTCCTCTCGTGAAGTCGTAGATTTCATGGAAAGCTACTACACTTCTCAACTTGAGCAATCTATTCACTGGTGGAAGGTTCTTTTAGAAAAGCTGAAAACGAACACGATATAAAGAAGACGCTCAGGGTATTCCCCCTAGCGTCTTCTTTATGTGTATCTATGGGCAATCTCTATCCTAAGTAGACCATCTTATTTGGAATCTACAACCGGAACCGAAGCTGGAGCTGCAACTACCCCTTCATTCTTCTGCAAGTTCTCCTTCACTTCTCCAGTCCCTAAGGACTGTACAGGAGCACCGATGCTGAAACTGTCGATGATCTTCCCAAGAGTGGCTTGGTCAAAGTCTTCTTGAGCATACAGTTCAACGGTGAAGCCTTCTTTTTCCCAAATCACAATTCCATTTGCAAAATATACTTTAGTCCCGTTAATTACTTCTGTCTTCACTTCTTCCGTAGTACTGATCCCATTGTCGCCGCCCTTGGAGATTAGGAAATTAACAGCTTTATCCCCGGAGTTATACTGCACTTCAACCATGCTGGTCCCCTGAAGAACAACATTCACAAACGCATAGTCTGCCATCCAGGTTGGTGCCGGGAAGTTCATTCCTAGCTCCGCACGTGCTTCATCCAGGGTCAACTTGGCTGCAACCGGCAATTCAATGGCAACATTCTCCCCGCCTTTAGTCTCTTCAGATGGTGTCATTGACTGTGCAGCCGAAGGGATTTCCTTATCGTATTGCGTGATTTCGAGATTTCCTACTTCAAACTTTGCCATGATCGATTGGAACATATCCTGTGCATAGGAGGTTGCAGAGAAGGCTCCACCTAGACAAATTACTGCACTACCAATCACTATTGCATTTCTCCAGCTACTTTTTTTCATCGTTACCCCGTCCTTTTTCTCTGATTTGAGTTCAAGAGCTCCATGGTCCAGCTTGTATACTAAACGGTTATAAATTCTTTCTTTGGCGGCAGTGTTATCCTGTTCGGTATTTTCAAGCAGCTCTATGGTTTTGCTGAATTTTGTGAGATCATTTTTCTTATTCATGGTTGAATCCTCCTGCTTTTAAGGAAATATGCAGTTTCTTCAGACTTCTATGCAACACGACACCAATATTGGACTCACTGACGCCCATGATCTGTGCGACTTCGGAATTTTTCAGCCCAGCCCCATATTTCATTGCAATGATATTACGTTCCTTCTCACGTAGCTTGGAGAGCGCCTTGAACAGTGCTTGATTATTATCCTCACGAATCGCCAGTTCCTCCGGAGACGGCTTGGGAAATATGAGCTCCAGCAAAGAATCTAGTGAGGTGTAGCTTCTTTTCTTCTGCCCCCGGAAGTAATCCGTCACAGCGTTCCTTACAATGGCAAACAGCCAAACCTCAAAATTCGATTTTTCTTCTGAAAAGCTGTAATACTTGCACATCACCGTCTCAAACACCTGACTGCAAATGTCCTCTGACACGTGGTGGTTATTAATACGATAACTAATATATTTGTAAACACGTTTGTAGTACGTATCGTACATCCGGGTAAATTCCTCTTTTGACATCATGGCACCACGTGATCTTTCGATATTCTTGTAACGGTCCGCAGTACCCTGGATAACTTCCATCTTCACCCTCCTTCCACCTCACCTTCATCGAAAAGCTAAACAAATTGCGCAATTTGTTGTGAAGAAACTTACATAAGTTAATACGTAGAAAAGCCCAAACCATTAACAAATGTTTTGCTGTAATCGTGGGATTAAGAAACCATCATACAACTTATAGTTCACCAAATGGAGACGAAGGACCTTTTTCAGCGATCGTTCATGAGGTTAATAATCACAACAAAAAAAACGCAACCCCGAAAGGCTGCGTTAATGTTAACCCCTAACTTCCTGTTCTCCCTAGTCTAATTAGTTATTTTTGCAGGTGCAAGCTTTAGTAATTCTACATTTAGGCGTTGCCCAGCTTCCTCATCAATACGATACCCATCTGCTTCTAGCCGTTCTATTTGCCGATCTAAGAAATAAACCGTATTAAAAATCTCAGTAGCACCCAGCACGGATAATACAGGTTTCATTGCATATTCAATTGCTAGAAGATGACCTAACGAACCCCCAATAGCATAGGTACAATTCGCTTATCAACCAGCGCTTTTTGCGGAAGGAGATCTAAATAGGTTTTTAAAATCCCCGTATAGGAAGCTTTATAGATAGGCGTTAATATGGCAACAATATCTGCTTCTTCCACTAGCATATTGGCCCCTAGAACCCCCTCGCTGACAAAATTGGCCGTAAGCAAATCAACTGCAGGTAGCTCCTGCACATAGATTGAATGGTGAACGATCCCCTCTTGCGTCAGAAATCTTCCAACCTGCTGATGGATAGCAGTCAACCGGGACTTTCTGTATTTCCTCCATTAATAATGACTGCTTTGCTCATTACACATTCCCTCCTGTGCTCGCACCGGTTAGTGCTTTTTCAAGTGTTGGAACAACAGGTAAAGAACCTATTATGAACTGGATGAATATACAGAAATTTTTCAGAAAAAACAAACAAAATGCCAGTCTCCATTAGGAGTGGCACTTATCTGTTCCATTTAATATTCCTTATTTGCCTGTCGCTTTTCGTTCGCCAAGCAAAGAGTTTAGTTGCTCCAACAAATCCCCGCCACCCGTAAAAGATATAGATCCGATTTTCTCGCATATTCTCTCGAGGAATTCCAGCTCTTTCAGTCGGAACAGCGTCTGATTCTCGTCCATTAGCTTTGCGGTGTTAAGCAAGCTTCGGGTTGAGGCCGTTTCTTCACGACGAGTAATTAGATTTGCCTGTGCTCTTTTCTCCGCAAGCAGAACGGTGTTAATTATATCTCTCATTTCCCCTGGCAAAATGACATCCTTAACCCCAGCACTCAGGAAATCTACTCCGAACTCTTCACCCTTCTCACGTAAACGGGATAGGACGAACGACGCAACGTCCTCTTTTCGTTTCAAAAGATCATCCAATTTGAGCGTTCCGACATATTCCCGCAGCATAAGCTGAAGCTGGATATGGATTTGCTCGTCAAATGACTTCATTTCCAGAGCACGTAATGGCGTTACGATCTTGTACTGACAAACGAAGTTAAGCCGCAGCGAAACTTTGTCTTCCGTCATGATCTCTTGGCCGATAAGATCCATTTGTTGTTGTCTTAAATCAATCGTCTTTACCACAGTCGAAACTGGACCTCTCCAGAAGTGGTACTTGCCAGGAGGAAGTTCTTGTTGTAATACGTGATCATAAAACAGAAATCCAGATTCGTAGCTCGCAATTTCGTAGGACTGCACACTAGATGTTAGCTTCGCTATAATTGCACGGTTTACCTCGACAGGCAATTCAGGTTGTCTGATATCTGCATGGAAAAAGGTGTGTTCTTTAAGTATATTCCAGAATGCGTAGACACCAGGCTTAAGTAATTGAACAAATTTTCCGTCCTCATAGTACAGAACATACTCGTGATCTTGTACACGTACGATATCGAGCTCACGCACGAGATCTTCATCATGAAGGAATAACTTCATATCTTTTCCTTCCACATTAAACGGTTTAGCGATATTCAACACCACAACGGTGGATTTTGACCACATTGAAAAGTGATAGCTCCCCGGCATCAGCTTTTTCACATAACTTCCTTTATGAAATAACAAACCACGTTCGTCAGCTTGAATCGTTACTTTGTTCAACATAATGTTTCCCCCTAATTAGTTCGACCATTGGTCTTAGAATCCCACTGAAGTTCTGGCGGAATCTCGTTTTAGCTAAGCGATTTATCTGTTGTTCTCATGGATATTCTCACACTTTAATCTAAGAGAACTTCCTGAAATTTCGCACAAGCGGTATCCACGGATTGCAAAGCCTTACTTCAGTGCACTAAAGCTAGCTGCAAGGGATTCTAGCCTTTGGTCTTTTCTTCAATTTTTCGCTCGATTTAAAGTCGAGTGCTCTACCAGAATCGCGTCCAAGGCGATTGGGGAATTGAACCCCTAATAAGGGATTCTTACCGATCCGATCGTACAGGATACCGTAACATAGTATGCACGGCACTGCGGGATACATCGATATCCGCGCCTCGTTACGACCGTCCAAATAAGAACCAATGTATGATGAAACGCCATTTGGCGTTTACCATCTTGCTAAATGCTGCCTTACAGGTTCTATAATCGCTCATTTCAGCCTTAACGAACATGGTGAAAGTATTACGACTGCATATAAACTTTTCCATTACACCCAAATCCCTCCCCTGTTACAATGGAAGAAGATGCTTCATTTGAACGGAGGATACCTTTGGCTAAGGAAAGCTTTGATAAAGAAATACAGTTTCTGCGAATGCTGGTGCTTACGAGCGGGGCATTCAGCAGACAACAGTTCGCAGACAGATTGGGGATTTCCGTTCACACCTTTGATAAAACGATCCGACGACTCAAACAAGTAGCTAGCTCCACGTACCAGCACTTGGCGGATGAACAGAGTAGGGAATTTTCCGAGACCTTTCGCCTCAGATATTATGACTCCACCGATCCATTACTCTTATTTCTATTCCGCGCCAAATCCGTAAAGGAATCTGAAAGCCAGCGAGTCTCGCTGCTTCTAGGTGCAATGAATGGACAAGCCTTGACTGCGAAGGATTTATTGGAGATGTGCTGCAGCAGTCTGCCTTCTGATCTACCTTTACCTGACGAAAAGACCATTCGCTCAGATCTCAAATACTTGGAGGAGGTCGGAGTCATTACAAGAGAGCCGGGATCTCGCCCGTACCGGTATCGAATCCAAGACGACTTGATTCGAAGCTTATTGGATGAAGAGCTTATCGATTTATATGATTTTGTAGATGTGATGGCGAACACTCAAGTCCCTTCCGTTCAAGGATATTTACTGCGGGATGGATTAAAAAAACATCTTCTCCGCAATCAAGTTGAGCGGCATGCCGTTGAACCATTTTTATATAAATATCACTATTACTCGAGGATTTTAGATGAGGCGCATCTGTTTACACTTCTTCATGCCATGCGTCATCGCCGCAAAGCCAGGTTTCTATATTTCTCACCAAAGTCTGAAAAAAGCTACGCATCCAAAAACACCAATCCCCTGTTTGAACGTGAACCAGAGGGCAAAGTTGAAAAGGTGGTTCCACTTAAAATTGTGTACGATCATCAATATGGAAGATGGTATTTGCTCTCCTATGATAGACAGGGTATTCGGAAATACCGAATGGAAGGAATTACGCAAATCGAAGAAGATGAAACTGTGGATGAGATCTGGTACGACAAAAAGAATAAAGAACTTGCCGAGAAGATTAGATACAGTTGGTTGATAGATACTGGCCGGCCGGTGACCGTACGTGTCCGGTTTTTTAATCCGGGAGGTTCGCAACCGAACTTCATCAAGGAACGGGTACTCTTGCAGGGACAGTGGGGGGAAATTGTATTTGAGGATGAACATTCATTTATTTATGAAATCATCGTAAACGGGGTGACTGAAATTAAGCCATGGCTGCGTAGCTTCGGTTCTAGCTGCGAGGTTCTGGAACCCGCTTCGTTTCGCCAGGAAATAATTGCAGAATGGAAGGAGATCCAAGCTTACTATGAATCTGTTTGAGAAAATATTCAATCACCAGATCATTTCCCGATTGGAGGATTCCGGTACTTTCATGATCACTACGCACGAACGGGCCTGGCTGAAGACGATGCTGGAGCATCCCTCGGCAGCTGATGCTTTCACTGCGGATACTATGGACAAGCTACGTACTGCCCTTGAGTCGGAACAGGGGATGGATATTTCCAATCATTTGATAGAAAAAGCCCGTACGCTAGAAAAACAGGTCTACCACCCTCTTCTGCGATCTTTGCGCCGGCATATCATGAATAAAACGGGGATTCTTATCACCTACGCGATTAAGGGCGACCGTATTAATAAGGATCATTTTGGGTTTCCGTATAAGCTGGAATACTCCATGGTCAAAAGAGAATGGTATTTGCTCTGGTATCACACTCGGCATCACTCCTTGATGAGTACCCGGCTAAAGAAGATCCAGTCCGTCACATCAGAATCAATGGAACCCTCCGCAGCAGAGAACATTCTAAAGAAGATCGGAAAAACGCTTGAATCGCGTAAAACCGAAGTCATCATTGAAATTGTACGCGTTTATAACGCAGAGCTATCCCGTATTCTATACGCCTTCTCCAGCTTTGAAAAAAATGTTGAGTATGATACGGAGAAGGATACCTATCGAGTCAGAGTTTCTCTGCTTGGGGATGAGCTCGAGTATTTACTTTCCAAGATACGTTTTCTGGGAAAGCGGGTTTGGGTGGTCGAAGGCGATTATTTGAAAAAGCGGATGCTCGAATCATCGTCAAAAACTTTAGAGCGTTATGGAATCATACCCACCGATGAAGAACTATCTTCGTAATCTGAGATAAATAAGAGTCATGTAGTTAGCAATCTATGCCTACATGACTCTTTTGAATTACCTATTAATATTTGCTCAATATAGATGTTAATACATCTCCATTAATGTTGCCTCCGCTTATGACAAGAGCGATGTTAGTTCATCATTTACTCCAATCTTTTTTATCTGTATTTTATTCTTCCGCACCATCAGTATTATGACTCAACCCGATCTACTACTACATTTTTCACAGCATTGCTCACCAACACAGCCACTCTACACAAGGGATGAATGTCCGGTGTGAACAACTTTATACGATGAATCTCCAACAAAGTTTGATATATTTCCGCTTACGAGATAGCGACTCATTTGAAGCTTATTTACCTGATGTATTTACCGATCTTGACTCTCCACAAACACTACCTTCTCACCCTTTATGAGTTCAGCGATAGAATAGTATCGTGCACCAGAGTTATTAATTAGTGGTTTAGGTAGATGCTTCAAATGAATTACATCTTTACTACAAAGATTATAAAACCGATACTCTTCTCCCGGATGATTAAATCCATACCCACCGTTTATACGATTTGATATGTATTCTTTAATTCTAGTAGCAAAATCTATCTGTACACCTTCTAATAAAACGTTGAGAGAAGGAGACAAAGGATCGAGAACAACAATCTCATCGATTTTATATAGAAACTCCATTTCTCCACCACCACTAGATCTGAAAGTTATATATATTGGAGTTTTATATGAAAAACCCTTCGCAGTATGTGGGCACGCATGAATAAAGTAATTCTTCGTTAACTCATACGTCTTACCCGCAGCAACCGACAGAACTTCAACCTCGTAGTACTTCATTCCTTTTCTCACCCCTTTAATAAAATCTATAAATTCTGTTGCAACTGTTACATCCTCACCTCTTCTTTTCTCTTGACTAATTACATCATTTATTAATTCTAAAATGTCTGTCCAAGTAAGACTGACAAATCCAGTTTCAGGTGGATGAAGAACTCTATACTTTGTTAAAGTTACACCTACCTTAGGCACATTAGCATCGAGCGGAAAATTTGTTGGATCAAGATACGACTCAAGTTGTCTTGATATATCCTTTTGTTGTACAGAAGCACTCACGCTCTTAGCTTCAATTATAATAACTAGTTTTTTAGTGTTCCCTTGAAACAAAGATAAGGTAATATCGCGTCTTATTTTCTTTACTCCAGCTGATAACATTTCTGCGTCTACTTGAACGAAATCGAAGCCCTGCTTAAATTCCGTGTACTTATTTGAAGTCAAACGAGTAACTTCTTTTAAAAATAACTGTATCAAGTTAGGATATCTTGAAAATAGGTACGATAGTCCTTTAGTCTGCTTCGTCTCTGTATCCCCATGTAACAAATCAAAAAAGGTTGAATGGTAATCCGTATTTCCCTCATGATAAAGACGTAGCATAGTTTTCATTATCGATTCTCCCATACATGATAAATAGGTTTCGTATCACTAGATGCTATCATCCATTCGATGAATAGTCTGTCAGAAATCTTTCATAGTATCCCTCAGTAGCCCAAATCCCCAAAACTATAATAGAATAGAACTATAAATGCAGAATTAATTGCATAAATACTAGACTGCATACCGGAGGGACTTATGAAAAAACATATCTACGTAGTTGGAGCTGTCATCATCGAGAATAATAAGATCCTCTGTGCACAGCGCGGAGCTACTAAAACACTAGCTTACAAGTGGGAATTTCCTGGTGGTAAAATTGAGGAAGGCGAAACTCCTCAGGCTGCGCTAAAGCGCGAGATTAACGAAGAAATGAACTGTTCAATTGAGATTGGCGAAGAAATTGAAACTACCGTGTATGAATATGATTTTGGCTTTGTGCATCTGACTACTTTCTATTGCCACCTACTAAGCGGGACGCCTACCTTAACTGAACATGTTGCAATCCAGTGGCTATCTGCGCATGAACTGATGTCACTAGATTGGGCGCCTGCTGATATTCCTGCTGTACACAATATTCAGAAGAAGCTGACAATATAACATGGACAACCCTATTCAGCATTTAAAAAGCACATTAAATTGGGCGTTTATTGACCATCAACAGGACTCTTTGGATCAATACAAGCCTAGGCTTCTAGTCAATAATAAAGAGACCAGCGATTTTGTTCTTACTCCTTTGCTCCA
The DNA here is from genome assembly GCF_976954365.1 of Paenibacillus sp. Marseille-Q9583. NCBI lineage: Bacteria > Bacillati > Bacillota > Bacilli > Caryophanales > Paenibacillaceae > Paenibacillus > Paenibacillus sp. Marseille-Q9583. The sequence goes on along the minus strand of NZ_CDRJTB010000003.1, from coordinate 30,278 downwards.
AGAACTCGATCGCTGTCAGTCCTTTATTTTTTCCGTTGCTTTTATTACTGAGAGTGGACTAGCCACTCTGAAGTCTCATTTAGCTGATCTAAAGATGCGCGGGATATCGGGCAAAATCCTTACCTCAAATTATCTGAACTTCAACCAACCCAAAATTTATAAAGAGCTTCTAAAAATCACAAATGTTAGCGTACGGTTGACGGATCTAAGTGGATTTCATGCCAAAGGATACGTTTTTGAGCATGAAGATCATTCCACTATCATTATGGGAAGCTCCAACCTAACCGCCGCTGCATTAAAAGCCAACTATGAATGGAATGTGAAGCTAACCTCTTTTAAACACGGAGGGCTCTTAGAACAATTTCATAATGAATTCGAGAAGGTATGGCAAAATGCTGTCCCACTAACGGATAAATGGATTGAATTGTATCAAATTCTCTATGACGAGGTTCAAAAGGCAAACCGTAACCATCCATTGACGCTACCCTTAGTTCCTGAAGCGATTCCGCAAACTGTTTTTAGTACAATTTCACCTAATAAAATGCAACAGAGTGCGCTGATGAATCTACAAGATCTTCGCAGCACTGGAGCGCAGCGAGGATTGGTCATTTCGGCAACAGGAACTGGAAAAACCTATCTCTCTGCTTTTGACACAAGGAACTTCGCACCTGGTCGAATGCTATTTATTGCACACCGAGAACAAATTTTGCACAAGGCAATGACTGATTATCAACGAATTCTTGGGGGCAACGATAGTGACTACGGTATTTTATCCGGTACTAGCAGAGCTATAGATGCCAAATACATTTTTGCTACCATCCAGACGATTTCTAAACTCTCAACACTAACTAATTTTGATCCCAAGGCATTTGACTACATACTGATTGACGAAGTCCACAAAGCTGGAGCTCATTCTTATCTTAAAGTTATTGAGCATTTTGAACCTAAATTTCTACTCGGTATGACCGCTACACCCGAACGTACGGATGACTTCAATATCTATGAGCTTTTTGACTATAACATTGCCTACGAGATTCGTCTGCAGGAAGCTTTGGAAGAGGATATGCTGTGTCCATTTCACTATTTTGGTGTCACTGATTTTGAATATAACGACCAAATGATCGACGATACAACGATGCTTTCTCAATTGGTTACGAACGAAAGAGTTTCTTACCTAATCGAAAAAATCGAGTACTATGGACATTTCGGCGAAACTGTAAAAGGTTTAATCTTTTGTAGTCGTAAAGAAGAGACCTTAGAACTATCCCGCATGTTAAATGAAAGGGGATATCGCACAAAGGCATTAACAGGAGATGACTCCCAGAAAGACCGTATGCAGTGTGTAACAGACCTTGAGTCCGGAAAACTGGATTATATCTTAACGGTGGATATTTTCAACGAAGGAATCGACATCCCTTGTATTAACCAAGTTGTGATGCTGCGCCAAACCCAGTCTAGCATTGTTTTTGTTCAGCAGCTAGGACGTGGTCTGCGTAAACACTCGGGTAAAGAGTTCGTCACCATCATCGACTTTATCGGTAACTATAAGAACAACTATATGATTCCGGTAGCCCTCTCTGGAGACAAGTCTCAGAACAAAGACAATATCCGCCGTCATATGAAAGACACTAGTTATATTAAAGGCGTCTCAACAATTAATTTCGAAGAGATTGCAAGGCAACAAATTTACCGCTCGATTAGCAACAGCAATTTAACAGCGCTTAAAATCCTTAGAGAAGAATATTTCCAACTCAAAAATAGGCTGAATCGAATCCCCCGGTTAATCGATTTTATAGACAACGATTCGATCGATCCACTGATCTTTACTGAGGAACACTTTAGCTATTATCATTTTTTGCAGAAAATCAATGAAACCGTGCCACATCTATCTGCACAAGAGAAAATGATTATAATGATGTTGTCCGCCGAGATTCTGAATGGAAAACGCAAACATGAAATCCTACTATTAAAGCTACTATTATCCAAAGATCAGGTTACTTATGAAGAGTACATTAATGGACTTAAAGAAACGGGTTGCTCAACAGATTCCAAAACGATCGATTCGGTAAAACGTAATCTAGACTTATCTTTTTTTACTGAAGCGGTGCAGAAGAAATATGGAAGCACTGCTATCGTTGAGTTCGCTCCAGATCAGTCTTTTAGATTGCACCCGACGATGGCCCTGTCCTTACAGAACAATGCTTATTTCAGAGAAATGATCACAGATATTGTTCAAACCGCAATTCATAAAAATGAGCAGTATGTCTGCAACCAGCCACTTACTCTGTATCAAAAGTACTCACGCAAAGACTCCTGTAAATTATTAAATTGGCATAGCGATGAAAGCTCCACCATGTATGGATACAAAACGAAGCACCAGACCTGCCCGATCTTTGTAACGTATCACAAACATGAAGAGGTGGAAGCGAGCACGAATTATCAGGAGGAGTTTGTAAGCCCGGAGATTCTGAAGTGGTCCACAAGAAGTAGACGAACCCTCGAGTCCGATGAGGTTAGAACGATTATTGAGGCAGACCAACGAAACATCGAACTGCATGTATTTGTGAAAAAAGACGATGCCGACGGAACAGAGTTTTATTATCTGGGCAAAGCACATCCGGATCAGAAAAGTGCTGTTCAGGCATCTATGGTCGATGATAAGGGCAAATCAATACCTGTTGTGCATATGGATTTGGTATTGGAGCATTCGGTGGAGAGTAAGCTGTATGGGTATTTGACTCGGAGTTAACCCGGAATGATTGCTCATAAAACTTAGTGAAATAGGGTGTCTTATAAGCATCGCTATTTCAACTTCGTTGACAAATCCGGGCTTTGTTATTTCAGTAGATACTCCAAAGTCGACGCTGGATATATAGCACGTTAGGCAGTACCGCAGGAATGGGCAACGCATTATCCCCAGTACCATAAAAGGACCTGCTTTATCAGGAAAGAAATGTCGTTCATTGAATACAGGAGAAGGTCCCATAACTTTGGTTATGGGACCTTCTCCTGTATTTATTGCTAGCCTCTAAATTCACATTGACTAATTAGCAATTCTTTTTCTTCTTCCGTAATAAGCTTTGGATTTAAAGTCTTATCCTTAATTGCTTCTAACTCATCAATCCCAGCTGCTTTTTTATTTTCAAAATAAGTATTTCCAGCATCATAAGATGTAATTCTCCCTATTAATTGTCTGTCAAAATCCAAAGGGATAGTTAAAATTTTTGAAAAGAATCTATTTCCAATAACGATAACCTCATCATTTTCTGCGCTACATCCTAAAGAGTGAATCTCTTTGTCATGCTGGCCTTTCAATAAGATTTTTTCTACATAAAAGTATGCCATAATATATCTTTTGTTGCCGATACGGGCATTAAAGAAAATATAGGACCCCGGACTAATGTGATTTTTAATAATATTACCATTCTTATTACTATTCCCATAAACTAAACGTGTAAAGTTCGGATCAATATGACCAGAATTGGCTTTTTCTGCACTATAAGTAACAATGAGATGTTCATGCATTAAGTTTTCCTCCCTTCATTGCGATGTCTCAATTAACTTCTCACCCTTCGAGAAGTTGATCACATCATTCAAAATATCCTCTTTAAGGTATATTAATTGGGAGATCATTACATTCTCATAATAACAATTATACTGAGCGGTGATGAACTGGATCACTAAGGTAAGTCGACAGGAATCAATTGAGGGGTTTATCTATAAAGACGGACTGTCGCATATGATGAATCACTTAGACAAGCTCGAATTAATTTACTGCTATCCCTCCTAATGTAGGGAGTAGCCTGAAATTACCAAAATAATCAAAAACAACTACAAGTGCCTTGAGCAATCCTTAACAAAACAGATCTTTATGAAGCCCTATCTAACAAAAAAGCGGATTCAGCCCTATGCTGAATCCGCTCTTCCATTACTCACAATTTAATCAATAAGCCCCGACTTCTGCAGCAAACGCTGAATCAGGACTGCCACTTCCGCACGGGTGACATTAGCCTTTGCCTCCAGCTTATTGTCGCCACGGCCGCTGATTAAGCCAGCCTTGGCGGCTAGTGCCAGACTGTCCTTGGCCCAGACGCCTATGTTACCTGCATCTGTAAAGGCAGCGAGTACACTTGTCGCATCCACTGTGCCAGTCTTGTCCGCAAGGCCAGTTAACTTCATCGCTTTGGCGATAATGTTCATAGCTTGCTCGCGTGTAATTGGAGCATTCGGCTGGAATGTCCCGTCCTCAAAACCGGTGATCAGACCGTACTCGGATGCAGTTTCAACCGCCCCTGCATACCAACTATTCGCTGGTACGTCCGCAAACGCGGTCTTTCCTTCCCCAAGCTTCAGTCCCAGACCTCGTACGATGATCGCTGCGAACTCAGCCCGGGTGATATCTGCATTCGGGTTAAACGTCGTTTTGTTCACTCCATTAATTACTAGACGAGATCCCATATCGTTCACTGCGTCCTTCGCCCAATGATTCTCCACATCCGCAAAAGTCAGTGGATGCCAGATCACCGAATACGAGCTATTCGTCACACTCTTAATAACTGCGTAGTATTTGCCGTCCTTCAGAACGAATCTGGTCGGTACATGGCGCACTGTGCCATTTGGCTCCACAACGACGCCAGTCGTAATCTGGTTTGGATCAGTACCACCTGGAAGTGCCACTATCCGCTCTACGTAAGCATTGAACTGACTCACTTCCACTGTCGATGTACCGTAAGTAGCGGTAACAGTGAAATCTAGTGACGGTGCAACGAGTGTAAAGCCACCTCTGCTTGCCGCATCCGCCACTACCTGGTTCATGGATACTGAGGATTCGCTGATCGTAATCTTCAGTGTGATATCTTCCAGCTTCAAGCCGCTTCCAAGTTTTTTAGCTAACGCATCAATATTGATTTCGTCGGCTGGCAAAGTATAAGTCCCTTTGCTTGTCTGAAACACTAGGGTAGCCGATGCGTTCTCCATGTTCTTAATGATTTGACCATTTAACTCAGCGACAATGACGTTGGAATCCAGCGTCACAGGAACGGTCACCACCGCCCCATTACCTTCCGCGTCCAGCTTTGCTTGGAGTTTAGCTGGGTCGACGACGATAATAGTTGTAGCCACGTTCCCTAAGGCCGTTGTTGTTGCTTTGCCTGCGTTCTCTTCCTTACCGTTAACAAGGACGATCACATCGGTAACGACTGTGTTCGCGTTACCGGGGGTTGTTCCGCTATTCGAGTTACTTCCGGATCCTGGGCTGACCGGATCAGTACCAGGTGTTACGGTATCAGCCACCACAGCTGCTGTTGCACTACCGTATTTCACCACTTTGCCGTCAGCATCTACCTCTGCAATCCCAATCGTATCCCCATTGGCCGCAGGAACCAATCCCTCACTGCCTACAAGCATGTATCCAGTCAGGACATCTCCCACATTTGGTACGACTACGCTACCAGCACCAAAGTTCTTATAAAAAAGCTTATGTCCTTCAGCCAGCGCAGGTATAACAGTGATTTGTGTATAGCCGTTATTTGCCGAGCCACTTGGATCGATGGCGTTCACGTTCAAGCCACCCGCAGGGTTAAGTATATTAATTGTAAAGGTAAGCGTGGTTGCCGGTCCTGCCGGAACGGACCCGCTAGCTACCACCCGTACCTTAACGATGTGCTCACCACTCAAGTCCGGCAAGTTGGTTCCGTCGAACCGTACATAAGTTCCGTCGTCCAATGAAAATTCCATACTTGTGTCCAGACCAACAATCGTATTGTTCTGATCATCAGCGGTGACTTCAGGCGCGGACGGAATGACCGCATTCGAGTCATGAACGATAACCTGAACAGCAATAGAAGCGAATGCTGTTGCCGTTGCCTTTTCCCGAACATAATACGTGTCCGGCGCAAGGTCAGTAATCATTGTGTCTGTAACTTCTGTCCAAAGACCCGTGCTGCCTATTTTGTATTCCATGTGGACTGTCAGATTCTGAATGGTGCCGTTATTAGCTCCATTGTAAGTCACATCCGTAACAGTCACTCCTACCGGAGCCGCTGCACGAGCTGGAATGCTTAACGTCTGTACCGCACTGTCCGTTGTTGTTGAACCGTCACCTTTCTTAAGGATGCTCAGTGACGTTCCCAACCAACTGCTTTCTATTTCCAGCTTTCCATCTACTGACACCGTAATCGCTGTATCGTTTACCATGTATGAGCCACTTGGCGTCAGGCCTGCCAACTGTTCAGTAGCATAGTCGATGACGGCCGCTGGTGTCGCTTCTGGCGTTTTGGTGAATGCCGATACCGTCACTTGCACCGAAGCCGAGGTAAATGAAGTCGCTTTTGCTTTCGTCCGCACATAATACGTGTCAGGAGTAAGTCCCGTCACGCTTGTACCCGGTACATCTGTCCATGCACCTGCTGTGCCTTTTTTGTATTCCATCGCAAGAGTAACATTGATGAGCATACCATCGTTTGTGTTCATTCCCGTTTCACCCGTTGCTGTCACACCAGTCGGCGCCACTAAACGGGACGGAATGCTTAGCGTCTGTGCCGCACTATCCGTTGTCGTCGAGCTGTTGCCCTTCTTCACGATGCTTAGCGATATTCCTATCCAACTACTATTAATGTCCAGCTTACCATCTGCTGTCGCCGTAACCGCTGAACCATTTACCGTGTACAAGCCACTTGGCGTCAAGCCTGTCAACTGCTCTGCCGCATAGTCAATGATGGCTGTCGGTGTTGCTTCCAGCGTTGGCACGAACGTAGCCACCGTCACGATCTTCGCTTCTGACGCAAATGCTGTCAAAGTCGCTTTCGTCCGCACATAGTATGTGTCCGGAATAAGTCCTGTTACGGTTGTGCCCGACACATCTATCCATGCCCCTGCTGTGCCCTTCTTGTATTCCAACGCGTTTGTTACGTTCGTCAATTTGCCATCGTTGGCATTTATCGCCGTTTCATCCATCGCCGTTACACCAGTAGGCACCCCTGAACGGGACGGAATGCTTAACGTCTGCGCCGCACTATCCGTTGTCGTCGAGCCATTGCCCTTCTTCACAAGACACAGCGAAGTTCCCAACCAACTGCTACCAATAGCTAATTTGCCATCTGCTGTCGCTGTTACCAAAGCTCCGTTTACTGTGTACGAGCTGTTTGGCGTGAGACCTGTCAATTGTTCGGCCGAATAATCAGTAACAGCTGTCGGCGCCACTTCCGGTGTTGCTACAAAAGCAACCACCGCCACTTGCACTGAAGCTGACGTAAATGCCGCCCCCGTCGCTTTCGTCCGCACATGGTACGTGTCTGGAGTTAGTTCCGTTACGGTTACACCCGTCACATCCTTCCATGCACCTGCCATACCCTTCTTGTATTCCATCTCGGTTGTCACGTTCGTCAGTGTACCATTGTTAGCATTTATTGCCGTTTCGTCCGTCGCCGTTATACCTATCGGCGCCACTGGACGGATCGGAATGCTCAGCGTCTGCGCTGCGCTATCCGTAGTCGTCGAACTGTTGCCCTTCTTCACGATGCTCAGTGACGTCCCCAACCAGCTACTCTCAATAGCTAACTTGCCATCAACTGACGCTGTTACCAAAGCGCCGTTTACCGTGTACGAGCCACTTCCCGTCAAACCTGTTAACTGCTCAGCCGCATAATCAATGACGGCTATCGGTGTCGCTTCCGGCGTTGGCACGAACGTAGCCACTGTTACGCTATGTGGTTCTGATGCAAATGCCGTCACCGTTGCTTTTGTCCGCACATAATACGTGTCCGGAACAAGTCCCGTTACGGTTACACCTGCTACATTCGTCCATGCACCTGCTGTACCCTTCTTGTATTCCATCGCGGTTGTCACGTTCGTCAATGTACCATCGTTAACACTGATCGCCGTTTCATCCGTCGCCATCACACCAGTCGGCGCCCCTGCACGAGGCGGAATGCTTAGCGTCTGCGCCGCGCTATCCAATGTCGTCGAGGCATTGCCTTTTTTCACGATGCTCAGCGACGTATCCAACCAACCACTGTTAATGGCCAGCTTACCATCTGTTGTCGCTGTTACTCCCGTACCGTTCACCGTATACGAGCCGTTTGGCACCAGACCGGTTAACTGCTCTGCCGTATAATCAATGATGGCTGCCGGTGTCACTTCCGGTGTTGCCACAAACGTAGCCACCGTCACGCTCTTCGCTTCTGACGCAAACGCCGTCACCGTCGCTTTTGTCCGGACATAGTAGATGTCCGGTTCAAGTCTCGTTACGGTTGCACCTAAAATATTCGTCCAAGTACCCGCCACACCCTTCTTGTACTCCATCGCAGTTGTTACGTTAGTCAATATACCATCGTTAGCACTTATCGCCGTTTCATTCGTCGCCGTTACACCAGTCGGTGCCCCTGGACGGAATGGAATAGTCAGCGTTTGTGCCGGGCTATCCGTTGTCGTCGAGCCATCACCTTTCTTAACGATGCTCACTGACGTCCCCAACCAGCTGCTGTCTATAGCCAGCTTACCATCTGCTGTCGCCGTTACCGCCGTACCGTTGTTAACCGAGTACGCGCTGTTTGGCGTCAGTCCGGTCAGTTGCTCAGCTGCATAGTCAATGATAGCCGCTGGTGCCGGAGCTCCCGTCTCAAATATTTTAGCGGTTATTCTATAATGATCAGCATCCGTATTATCGGTTGTCACCAAGACAAGCTTGTCACCAAAGGTGGGATACAATTTGAAGCTTGGATAATATTCCACAGCGTACATCCAAGTGGTTTCATTGAAACCCTGCATAGCCACCGGAGCGGAATCCACCGGCTGATCCGATGTAAAGACTAAGTTACCGTCATTGTCATAATAATTAAGGTTAGCATACTGCGTTCCCGACCATTCTTTAAAGTTGTTGTACGCATCATTGATGGCATTGGTAGAAGTGGGGTCCGTACTTACGGTTACAAAGCCCGGATTTGCACCATCCCTATAAATAGCAGCCGAAGATTCACCTAGAGAGCCGCTTACTGTAAAATCCCCCTTACTCGTACCGTTCTTATCATATAAAGAAACCGTTGATGAGTCGTTTCTATAGTTATATTGGCTGAACATGAAATTCCCGTTGTTCAACGTGGATAGAAACAGCTGTTTTTCATCCGTTCTTATTCCTTTATTAATCGTATTTAACAGAGTCCCACTATTACTGAATATCTTCAGATAAACAGTATCCGTCTGGGGTCCTACTCCTGAATTGTAAGCAACCATATATACACCGTCTCCAGCGGATACATTAGACATGCTCGCATTATGGGAAACCAGAAGTGTTTCTCCCGAAACTGGGTTGCCCTCAACAGTGAACACACGCGTAGCCGTGCTAATATTGTCGTTCCGTTGCCAGGAAAAAGCTATATTGCCGTCCGACAATTCCGTTATAGAGACAAAGCGCGTGAGTGCCGGGGTACTGGCGGCAGAGTATGTATTAATCTGTGTCTGACCGACCACCTTTTGTCCTGACTGGTTTAGCACCATGAAATAGGCATTGGGAGTACTCTCCCTAACGTTTCCCAATTGCAAATTGTTATCGCCGCTGTCGCTTTTATGGTAAGTAATCAGAATCCTTCCATCACTTAGCGCAAGCATATTCACATCAATCATTTGGTAATAGGTATCCATTAAGTTACTTAGAGGAACATCCGCTTTAGGAGCTCCCGCGCTGTCAAAAATCTTCAAAAAATAAGTATAAACGTAGGAATTGCCTTGATAAGCGAATGTGTTCAACACTACTGCGGTACTTCCGTCAGGAAGAACATCAACATCAGAAACATTCTTACCCGAGGCGTTTGTAACTGGAGGCTGAATGGGAAAGTCCACCGTTTTGGTGAATGAGGGTGTGGCAGCGTATGCCCGGAGTGAAATCATCGGCAGCAGCCCAATGACTAATATAAAAGCCAATCCAATCTTGCCTAACTTTTTTAACATTGCTTTCCTCCTTGTCGAATGACTATTCATATAATTGTTAACGCTTCCGTAATTGCAGTTAATACAGAAAAGCAGATTTCTATCCTATTATATCGACATTTCTTAGAAAATAGTTTATTTTTCGACAAAAAAAATACGTTAAATCACGAATTTAATATGACTTTAGTCATATATATTTGTGTCCAAAGGAAAAATCATAGATTTGCACATTAAAAAAGCCCTCTCTGTCTATTAAACAGATTAGGCCATCACGTTTTGAATTCCTCATCCTTATTACCGATCGAGAAGACAATCTATGATCATAGTAGTAACTCTAGTTGATACAAAAAAAACCGAGAAAGAACACTTTATTTAAAAGTGTCTATTTCTCGGCTACCATTTATATTCGTTATGTTAATTAGCTAGGTTGCTCTTCCATCGCTCTAATGGATTCATCCACCTTCACCATCATGGAACATTCGACTCTCTTGCGGAAGATGTCACAGCTGAAGTCATAGGTTCCGACCAAGGAACCCGTCGCGTGAAGCGCATTGGCAGGACAACCGCCGCTGCAGTAGAGCTTCGCCCAGCAGTCCTTACATTCCGGCTTCGAGTAGCAGTTGCTCTCTTTAAATTGACATTGCAGCTCAGGCTTTGTGATGCCATCCCAGAGGTTTCCCATGCTGTATTCTTCATCCCCGACGAACTGGTGACAAGGAAAAAGCTCACCCCAAGGGGTGACAGCAAGATATTCAGTTCCTGAACCACAGCCAGTGATTCTCTTCTGGATGCAAGGCCCTTCCGAGAGGTCAAGCATGTAATGATAAAAGGTAAATCCCTTGCCTTGCTCACCGCGCCCAATCATTTCCTTGGCGAGAATTTCGTATTGGTTGTATATCTCCGGGAGGTCCTCCTCGGTAAGTGCATAAGGTTCCCTTGGATCACAGATGACCGGTTCCATTGAGAGCTTGTCAAAACCAAGGTCAGCGATATGAAAAATATCGTTGGTAAAATCGACATTGTTGCGAGTGTAGGTTCCTCGTACATAGTACTCTTGGTCTCCGCGCTTACGAACGAATTCCTGGAACTTCGGAACAATATGATCGTAGCTGCCTTTGCCGTTAACCGTTTGACGAAGCCGGTCATGAACCTCTTTTCTTCCATCCAGGCTTAATACGACATTGTACATTTCCTGATTTAGAAACTCGGTGACCTCATCATTCAGCAGCATTCCGTTCGTCGTGAAGGTGAAGCGGAACTTCTTTTTGTACTCTTGTTCTTTGCTTCTTGCATAAGCTACGATCTGTTTAACCACTTTCCAGGCCAGCAGCGGTTCCCCGCCGAAAAAGTCGATGTCCAGGTTTCGATGATGACCCGAGTTTTCAAGCAGGTAATCAATAGCTTTTTGTCCAACCTCATAGCTCATGATTGCCCTATCTCCGTTGTATTTCCCTTGGCTAGCGAAGCAATAGTCGCATGATAGATTACAGGTATGTGCAACATTGAGGCAGAGTGCCTTGACATAAGTTTTTCGTTTTTTTAAATCGAGCGAGAGGTTCTCATACTCATCTTTCGTAAAAAGCTGACCATCATTTATAAGCACCTCGATATCCACGATGGTTTCTCGAATGTCGCTCTCAGAAATACTTGAATCATGCTTATATTTATCCAACATCAATGTCACGATTTGTTCGACAGAAGTTTCCTCATAAAGCGCTATAATTTCATATGCCAGGTCATCAACAACATGTACCGAACCACTGTAAGTGTCGAGCACGATGTTATATCCGTTTAGTTTATATTGATGAATCATACTTGCTAATCAAGCTCCTTTTACACACAAGTAGAAACGGCTTTGCCTTCCTTTAGAGTTAGCATCCGTTTCTTAAAAATAGCCGCCCATCAGCAGAGCAATGGGCGGTAACATGCCGAATCCTATCTGTTCATTGCATTTTCACACTTCTGGTTTGCAACTCCGCAGGAGGTTTTACAAGCGGACTGGCAAGAGGTCTGGCATGCGCCGCATCCGCCGTGTTTTGCCGTATCCATCAGTTTGCGTGTGCTTAGTGTTACGATTCTTTTCACGTTAAATAACTCCTTCTGTAATTTCTTGTGTTCACTTTCACTTAATTTCCATGGAACATCGTAGCAACATCACGTAAGTACGTCTATGATTCCCGTCACCTAGCAGAGCAGAGAGGGGTTAAACATAAGCATCAACGTTAATTTTCGTGCAGCCGTTCATGCTTGTGATCGTAGGATGCCGTAGAGGGAACCAGATTTAGAGCAATGCTAAAAAAGTGACCAAAGAAACAAAAAAGAGACGGCAATGATGCCATCTCTTCAATAACTTTTTTCTCATACTTGTCCGTAAAGTCCAATAAATATAAGGATCTCATAACACTGTATCCTTCCTTACCAGTAGAGCGACACTCTCCGATTCCATATACACTATATGCGAACATCCCTCTCATTATCATGGCTATTGTTATGGTGGGAAGAAGTCGCGTAGAATTAGGGATTTTTGTAGGGAGTGTTTCTTGAATATTCAATGAAGTTATTTATTTTCATAATGTACTACGCCGTAGTTCATAAAAATACTGCACAATAGGATGCTTTAACTTCATCTTCTCAGTCATGTTCAGCATTCGCTTTTTTCCAACTCGTCTGTCCACTAAGGCAAAAATATTCAATAAAATATCGTCGCTTTCTAAGCTCTCCTCTATGGAAATAGATAAATACTTAGTAGCTATAACAATAAAGTTCGATTTACTTAATGATGTCTGTGCTGACAAAAGCTCCTTTGCAACTTCTGATATTTTTCTGCTTCTTGCAATGACTATTAGCCGATCCTCCGGGATGATCCCCTTACTATCTTTTCTAACCGCTTCAATGTCTTCATGGTTGATAGGAATTTGAAGATCTGAATCATTCTTAATCTCCTGCTCCGTCTGATACCATCTAATTGAGCTAGTTCTATCATTCATATTAAGTACGTTCTTTTTATCTACCGAAATATAACAATTCCCTGATTTATCAGGTAAATAACGGTAACTGCTCGCGCGATATTCAACCCTGCCGTATAACGCAGGACAGAGAAAACTCTCCAGTTGTTGCTTCAATTTGCTCCAGGACATGTATCCTCCTATGTTTTATGTTATAAATACCTGTTAAGGCAGTCGTTCTATTATACAATACATAATACATTCCCACTAAAACCTGAATAATATCTTGATATAATCTAATCCTCTATTTGTTACGCCTTTATTCAATTTCAGGCACGGGTTTATTATGGAGCTATACCCATTAAGAAAGAAGAGATCCCTTCTTGTCATCACCTCTGTACATAGAAACAAGCCGATTAGGTATAGACCCCGTGGTCTGGCAACTAATCGGCTTGTTATGTTACGCCTCAAACGTTTTTACTTCGGTTATAAGTCTTCCTCGACAGATAATTCGATAACCGGTACAGGAAGTTTCAGCGCGGGTCGTATTGCTACTTGGATGGATTATTTCTCCATTACTTATCGTGACCTTTACCTGGGTTTTCTTTTGAGTATTCAAAGGTCACTTTTACAGGCTCGCTCATATAGCCAGTCGATAGATACGCCTCATTGGTTCCCTTTAAATTACCCGTAAGTTTGAATGTGAATTGGAAGCTTCCCGCGACTGTACTCTTCGTCTCATCTTCGAGTTGAACCTTGCCTTTCGGATCAAGCACCTTCAACTTCACATTTGTAAGGACGCCATTCATCAGCAATCCATCAATCGTTACTTTTTTCGCTTCCTCGTCAACCTTTACTTGTATGCCCTCAATGCCCTTCACGTCTACAGCGCCCGAGAGGTTATAGACACCAAACTCGTAGATGGAATATCCGTAATCGGTTGCTCTTTTTATGCCTTGTAACTTCATGTATCTTGCCTTGACCGGGTTGAACTGAATCGTTTCTTTGCCATCATGCGCGGTAATCATTCCGTCATTTGGCATGACATTGATCCAGTTCTGCTTATCGTTCGACACAAGAAGTTTGTATTTATCGGCACGAGCATATTCCCAATCGATTCGAACCGTATCCATTTCCTTCACTTCATCGAGATCGACCAGGAACCAAGTATTGTCCACGTATTCACTCGCCCATCTTGAAGCAGGGAATCCATCGACGGCTTTAGCCGGTGCATAATTCACATTATTGCCTTCGGTCGACGAAGCTTCTACCGTTTTATTCTGCGCCAAATTGCCTATCAGGTAATAGACGCTTTCCTTCAGCGTATTGTACGCCTCATCTTTTATCGTACCCGCCTTCTTGAATTCATCCAGCTTTGCGTTAAAGCCTTGGAGATACTTGGTGACTTGCGCTGCATCTTTCCCTTCATAGCGCTTCATCATTTCCAAATAGTTGTTCAAAGAACGCACCGTTGCAGAATTGGTAAATTGCTTCGCTTGTTCGAAGCGGTCGACTAACGCTTTCATACCAGATGCATTCGTCGTTGCTTCGATAACATATGACTTAGTCACCATATGCCCCGCCGTAACGGTAATGTTAAGCTCATGCTTGCCAAGCTTGCCTGCAAGCGGAATAACGGTACCTGCTGTATAAGGCTTGCCGTCATACGTCGCCGTCACTTTCGTCAGACCATCATCAGTTCTAAGCTTCCATGTAAAGGCTACGGATTCTGAATCGGGCAGCTTCATCCCGCTCTGGAACGGCTTGCCGTTCATCTGCACGTCTACCTCGGAAGGCGGAGCCTCGTTGATCTGATACGTTCCTTTAACAAATTGATACAGCCAGTCGTAAAGAACGCGTGTCGCTGGATCTTTACTTACCGCGGTGTTATAGACTGCATTGTTGCCTTGGTAATACGATTTGAAGCCATCCTTCATAAGCCCTGTCTTCGCACCGCTGTTCAAGTAATCGATATACCGCTCGCGGAACACGCCGTCCGTCAGCATCCGATCATCGAACTCGAGTTCATTGGACATGCCATACTGCTTCGCCAGATTCGCAGAATCCTCCAAGCGCTCGATATCCGTCGGCTCGAAGAAGTAGTTCGGTTGGATCGTCACCGCATCGAAGCCGACATCCTTCCACATGAACGCTTTATAAGCGAAGAAATGCGGAATCCAGAAGAACTTCAGGTCCTTGCCGCTAATTTGCATGTCATGCAGGGTGCTGCTCACCGAACGGATCAGATCCGGTCCGGATTGGCTTGTGCTGATTTGCTCTTCGAACCAGTACATACCTACAAGCTCGAGGTTAGCATAACCTTTTGCTTCCCATCTCGATTTGACTTGCTGCAGCCACCATTGAACTGCTTTTTCACGGTTCGCAAGGGCTTTCTCTTTGCCAACGGAATCATTGAAGTTCAGCGATTCTCCACCTTGTTCAATAGCTCCGAAATTAGTGATCGATTCACCTGGATCCGGAATCATGAGGACAACCTTTTCCTTCACGCCAGACTCGTTCAGCGCATCGGATACTTCCTTAGCCGCTGCGTTTAACGCATCCATATCACCGCCTACCGCATAGGTCTTATCCAGATACCATTGCCAATCTTCCAGATAAGCCCGCCCGCCGAAATCACGACCTGGATTTGGAGAGTTAATGCCAAGATACAGGACGCCGTCGAAGAGTCGATCCTTAATCTTGCCGTCCTTATCGACATAACTAATGTTCGGAATGATCCGTTCTTTCGTCCAGATGCCTAAGTCATTCGCATATTGCCCGTTATACAAAAGTCCAAGATGCTCTATACCCGCTGTCGCTTCGCCTGCCGCCAAGAATTTCGGCGTATGCGTTGGAACAGTTACAGCTCCGGCAACTTTGCCCTCTTCACCGAGGATTTCAATCTCATCCACGAAGGTCATTGCACGCGTATGCATTGTGAATGTTACTTTCACGTACCGAGCATACGCGATTCTCTCATCTGGGCCGATCGCTTTAATACCGTCCTTGCTGCCATCCCACACATAGGTCTCCGTGTATTTACCATCATTCCACAGCTTCTGCGTGGCATTGTCTTTGAGCAGTCCCCAGTTCACCTTGTCATCGGAGACGTACATCGATACCGTGAGTGGCACGAGTACATTGTTCGTTGGCCAATCTTCGAGGAAATTGGCTTTAATACCCGTGAGTGATTTCTTCGCCCCCAAATCAAACACAACTTCGCGTGTCTTACCCAAATGATGTCCAACCCATGCTACGTCGGATCTATTGCTTGCCCCATATATACCATCCGTAAGTTTGTTGCCTTCATCCGGATTTGAAGCTTCCGGCTCTTGCGACCACTCATAAGATAAGCCCGCTGCAAGATTGTGATATACCGCCCCATACACTGACGCAATAACACCCTCCGTACCCGCTCCGGGTAGGTCTGATGGATTCGTCACCTCGACCGGATCGGCTTCGCCCGGCGGGTTCGCTGGTGTCTGTTCCTCTGTCTGTGTAGGCGGCAGCGCCTCTTCCGCTTGCGCGATCGGCATCATCGTTACGATCATGATCGCAACCATGACGAGAGCTACCCATTTTCTACTCCTCTTCATATCGTACGAACTCCCTTCTGATTCTTGAGTCAAGAAACATCAATCTCCTAAATGGTATGCGCTTCCATTTCAGCTTACCTCGATGCTCTTTCCTCCCTTCCGAGATTCCGACACGCCATAGAAGCTTATAACATATGTCAATGTCCTTATAGTAACATTATGAAAAGTGGCCCTTCTTTCAAATAGATAATTAATGACATCGGGTATACACTTGTTGACATGAAGGCCTTCACGTCGCGTTTTTATAGGTATAAAGATAGCGCTTACCTCCTTAGGTCCTACCTATTTTCTAGCAATGTCCTCTAAGCAATCCTCCAAATAAAAAACGCAACCCTCTCGAGGTTGCGTCGTGTTTATATATGGTGGCGCCTAATTGCTGCGGCGTTCTACTAACTTGATGCCCTATCCATAACCGAACGGATGCTTTTTGTACTCTAAGGGGCTTGAGCCGACTCTATTTTTGAACACACGACTAAAATAGTACTGGCTCTTATACCCTACCTTCACGGCCAGATCCCCGATTTTGATATTCGGCATTACGTCATCCAGAATCTCCTTCGCCTTCGATATCCGAAGCTCGGTGACATAGTCAAGGAATGAAGCACCGATTTCTTGCTTCATACGCTTGCTAAGATAGGTTTGGTTGATATGAAATAGCGCTGCTACTCGAGTAATAGACAGCTCCGGATCCTGATAATGACTGTCAATATACTCGGTCACTTTTTGGATAAGCACTGTTCCATCCCCTGTATACCCGGGAAGCCCCAGCTCCTTATCCACCCTGCTTTCATGTGAATGCAAAGGATATTTTGCCTGAAGATGCTCATCGATCCGATGAAGCAGCTTGTTCAGATCACTCTTCGGCACAGGTTTCAATACATAATCGAATGCTTGCAGTTGCACGGCTTGACGCGCATATTCAAAGTTATCGTAGCCGCTGATGATGACAACCAGAACCGACGGACAGCGTTCGCGCAATATATTTATCAGATCGAGCCCATTCATATTCGGCATGTTGATGTCCACAAGACATACATGTGGTGGGGCTTCCTCCACCATATTCAATGCTTCGTTTGCACTTTTCGCTTCTCCTGCAACTTCAAAAAGATACGAACTCTCCTCAATGTATTGTCGCAAGCCTTTGCGAATGATCGTTTCATCATCGACGATGACAATCTTCCACATCTTCATTCCACTCCCCTTCCAAAGGTATTCGAATGACCATAACGGTAATGCCATCTTCGTTCTTCACTACAAGGCCATATGGCACCCCGTAAGCTAGTCGAATGCGATGGTTTACACTGTATAGCCCAAAGCCCGTGGCAGAACGATCATATTTATCATCAAGAAGGGCTTGATTCATCTGTTCAAGCTTCTCTTCAGGAATCATAACCCCATTATTTTCAACCTTAATGACCAAATAATCGACCTGTTTATATGCTGTAATCGAAATTTTGCACTTTTGATCCCCAAGTGGCTTAATCCCGTGATAAATCGCATTTTCCACCAAAGGCTGCAGCATGAAGCGAACGACTTGGCACTGAGCAAGCTTTTCATCATATCGAAGCTCGTAGTCCAGAATCTCCTCATATCGCACGCCTTGAATATGAAGATAACTCTCGACATGGTACAACTCCTGATCAAGCAGAATGTAGGGACTGCCTGTGCCAAGCCCTACTCGGAAATACGCGCTAAGCGCTTCCACCATCTCCACCACATTATCTGCTCCATGTTCCGTTGCCATCCACTGGATCGTATCCAATGTGTTGTATAAAAAGTGCGGCTTGATCTGCTCATGAATCAGTCTGAGTTCCATCTCCTTTCTGTCCTGCTCCACAGCGTATAATTGAACAAGCATGTCATTGAAGCTTCGCCCAAGATCGCCGATCTCATCCGAGCGCGTAACATCTGCTCGTATGGTTTGGTTGCCGTTCTGCACATTTTCCATTACCTGGCGAAGCGACTGAATTGGACGAATAATGGAAGAAGCAAGCAGCATCAGAAAGACGATAAACGCACTACCGATAAGAACGCCTACCAGCAATGCAGTCCGCTGTGTTTTGATCACCGCTAGCGATAGACTTGAATTCGGTACTTCGAGTACGAGCTTCCAGCCTTCCACATTTTGAATTGGAGCCTCAAATACACTCATGTTCTTCTTATCTGCTGCATCCTCCGCTCCATCTCCTTCCCCCAGCTCTCTGCAATCGATGATAAGCTGGCCTGACTGGTCATATAGCATTACATCTTGAGCAATCTCCTTCATCTTCTTAACGGAGACGGCTGCGGCAATATAAGCTACCTCATCATTCACTGATGGATTCACGCGATAGAGAATGACGACGATTTCGGCTGCATTCGCTTTGGATACGATCGGATTGCTCACCACATAATTGGAATCTGAATTCAGCAGTTTTCGATAGTAGGGTCGGTTTAGTATCGAAAAAGGCTTGTCCCTTGCTGACCAGGAATTTCCGTGAATATCCACCACGCGTATGGATTCGTACTCTACTTGCTTCTTCGCCTCGAACTTATCAATCTCTTGCAGCAATTCATCTCGTGTCCACTGATGGTCCGAAGCTAGAGAAGCAAGCATGTCTATCTCACCGATGCGCTGATTAAACCAATAATCGATCTGGTCGCTGCGTGCATTAACCACTTGCTGCGTTAAGTTCTTATTCAAAGGGACAACCGTATGGTTCATCTCCAAATATATTGTTACAAGTAATGCAATGAACAGCAGCAAGAAGCAGCTTCCTGCAATTAACGTAATTTTTAAGTGAATTGATCTCATTGTAATCATAGCCCTTCACAATATCCGTTTCTTACATGCCCGAAAAAGACAAAAAAACGCTAATCTGTGCAAATACATAATGCTGTACTAAATCTATAATAGGTCTTGTGCATATTTTCACATGAAATAACATTCATGTCTAGGCTAGAGACAAAGGATTTGCCTAGCAAATCTTTCTCTCCCTAGTGTATGTAACCAATTCACAACAGAATGAAGGAGATATTATGCGTACTCACACGAAAAAGCTGTTATCTATTCTACTAGTCCTCAGTCTTATGTTCACGCTTGCTGCCTGCGGCGGTAAAGATGCAGCACCCGCTGCAGATGCAAACGGAGTTCAAGTCTTTGAAGGGGTTGGGCAAGGTAAACATGGTGATATTAAAGTACAAGTTTCCTTATTAGATAACAAGATCACTGACATTAAAGTAACAGAGCATAAGGAAAATGAAGTACTTGCAGAACCTGTTTATACGCAGCTCAAGCAAGATGTCATGGCAACTAACAGCGCAAAAGTTGATGCCGTTAGCGGATCTACGGTTACAAGCAAAGGATATCTCGAAGCCATTCAAGATGCAATTACGAAATCTGGACTTACCCTTGTCGCTGGCGCTGCAGTCAGTAAAAGCAAAGACAAAGAAGAAGCCGAGCAAACCTATGATGTTGTCGTCATCGGTGCCGGGGGTGCTGGCTTTAGTGCGGCTATCGAAGCGAAGAGCGCTGGAGCAAATGTAGTTCTGCTCGAGAAAATGCCAGCTGTTGGCGGCAACACATTGATCTCCGGTGGTGAGATGAATGCGCCTGACAACTGGGTTGAACGTGCTCTAGGCATCACAGATGACACGACTGAATTGTTCTATAATGATACGATGAAAGGCGGAGACAACCTCGGGGATCCAAAGATGGTTCGTATTCTTGCCGACAATGCTCTATCATCTGCCGAATGGCTGCGCGATGATATCAAGGTAGAGTTCTTACCTGATCATCTGTTCCAATTTGGAGGCCATTCCAGAAAACGTGCGTTGATTCCTGTAGGTCATACAGGTGTTGAATTGATTACTAAGTTAAAAGCCAAAACAGACGCTGATCAAATCACGATCAAAACGAATATGAAAGCCGAAACCTTGCTGAAGGACGAAAGCGGCAAAGTAACAGGTGTAACTGCGACTTCGGGTACTGGCGACAAGATCACATTCCATGCAAACAAAGGCGTCATCATCGCTACCGGTGGTTTTGGATCCAATGTAGAGATGCGTAAAAAATATAATCCTAAAATGGATGAAAAATATATGTCTACCGATACACCAGGATCTACAGGTGACGGTATCGTTATGGCAGAAACGATTGGCGCCAAGCTGACAAACATGGAGAATATTCAAACGTATCCAATCTGTAACCCTGAGACAGGTGTTATTTCCCTGGTTGCAGACTCCCGCTTCGATGGTGCCATCCTGATTAACCAAGAAGGCAAGCGCTTCGTTGAGGAATTAGAACGTCGTGACGTTATTTCTAAAGCAATTCTTGCCCAAACGGGCGGATATACGTATCAATTATGGAATCAAGGCATTGAGGATATCGGTAAAACGATCGAAGTTCATCAAGACGAATACGATCAACTCGTTAAACAAGGCTTGCTCTTTAAAGCCGATACGATTGAAGAGGCGGCTGATTTCTTCAAAATTGACGTGAACACTTTGAAAGAAACGATTAATAAAGTAAATGATTATGCGAAAACAGGTAAAGACCTTGATTTCAAACATCGCGGTGGATTGAAATCTCTTGAAAAAGGTCCTTACTACATCGAAAAAGCTGTACCATCCGTTCACCATACAATGGGCGGCTTGGTGATCGACGAGAAGACTCGCGTATTGAATGAAAAAGGCGAAGCCATCCCTGGGCTGTTTGCTGCAGGTGAAGTAACAGGGGTCATTCATGGTGCAAACCGTCTTGGCGGTAATGCCATCGCTGATATCTTCACCTTCGGCCGAATTGCAGGCAAACAAGTTGTAGCAGAATAATTTAATGTTTGTGTAGAGTGAGGTTGACTGATAACTTTCAAGCTGCCCTCTAAGACATAGCAAACCGCCCTGTCAGCAACATTGCGAACAGGGCGGTTTATTTATGTATTCGGATCATCGTCATGAAGAAAATAAGCACTGTGAACAAAAGTTTCAGAACAGAAATATACCAAGACGATCACCTATATCAGGGAATATGGGGTCGAAATCAGGACTATCCACAATGTGTGCTACTAAAATAATTGAAATACAATTGAAACACTTTTTTATTCTGTTGTTGACTTGTTCGCCATTCTGAGGTTTCTGTGTAACGCTGGTTCACAATGATCCGAACGTCTAAACAAAAAGCTACCGAATTTCAAGCCGGTAGCTTTGAGGATCGAAGACAATCTATACATCACCAATCTCCGAGATACTTGTCTACTTTACTTTATTTAATAAGCTTGTCATCATTCTGCTCAATGTCCCTTGATCGACGAAAGGAGCAAGGCTTGCCAGCAGATCTGGGCTAAAATGTTCAGCTTCGACTCCACCAATCAACTTCTCGAGATTTTCCCTGTCCAGAAAAGGTGCGAGACCTATGATCTGATCCGCATCGATAGTGCCGTCTGCAACCCGGTCTACCAAGCGGCTTAACGTTTCTCTGCTAATAAAGGGGGCCAGCCCTTGAACGGAATCCCAGCTCAAGCTGCCCTCTTCTGCTTGCTGTACCAAACGATCTACATGTTGTCTTCCAAGAAATGGGGCAATTCCAACAAGATTGTGCACTTCTAAGGAACCGTCAACCGATTTATCTACCAGTCGGCTTAATGTGTCGCTGCTGACGAACGGAGCGAGTCCGGTGATGGTATTCCACACCATTTCGCCTTCTTCTGCCTGACGAACGAGTTCATCCAATGTACCTGTCCCAAGGAACGGAGCGAGCCGCATGATCACTTCTAAATTAAGGACGCTGCTGTCTAATCGTTCTGTAACCTTATGCAGAGCGCTTGCTTTTACAAACGGCGCTACTTCTACAAGCTCCTCCACCCCCGCCTCTCCGGTATTGACCATCTCTGCAACTTGTTCCGGCCTGCTCTCTGCGATCTCCTCAACGATCGTTCCTAGGTGCGGGTGCTCCCGATTTTCTACGTTATCTCCTGCGTTTAAAATGTCGTCAACCGTTTTGCCGAATAACCTCGCAAACTGCGGTAGCGTTCCGATATCCGGCAGCGAGTCGCCCCGTTCCCATTTCGATACCGCTTGATGACTTACATTCAGATGATCGGCAAGTTCCAATTGGGTCAAATCCTGGTCTTTGCGAAGCTTCGAAATATAAGCTCCAATTTTACGCAAGTCGAGCATTGTATACCTCCAATAAAGCAAAATGTACAGTGCGCACTGTCAAAAACAGCATAGCATTTCCGCAAACGCAATCCTATCAAGCGTTGGTTGAATTGTCACATGCGCTTTATTCAACTGCCGGTAGAATTGTCCCGATTGGAAATCTCCAGAGAGGGTAGTTATGCACCGACTCTACATAACTTAAGTACGTAGCATTGCGATTTTATCGTAGGCCTGCCTCCACCAGCTTCTCATCCAATCTCGCCTTTTGGCGCAAATGATGCCTGCTGTGCATACCAACCATCTCAAACCATTCGCGCGCATTTAGCCAACCAAACCAACCATGCTGCACCTTGCAAGCCGGGTTCGCCTCATTTGAGCGCCCCTCCATATAGGCCAGCTTCTCCAGCACCTGATCCAATCCGGCTATAATTTCATCCTTGCTTTCAGGGTTGCGTGTCGCGTTGAGCGACGCCTCAAGTTTCACTCGGATATCGGGCCATTCTTTTGCGGTAAGAGCCTTCATTCCAGGTTCTGTCTTGCCTTCGAGCTCTTCATGTGTCGCCTTAGCGCATGTTTCAATATGCCCGATGTACTCTTCCGCCACCTCGATAACATGGATATACATTTGCCCAACCGACCATACGTCTTCCTCGCATTTATATCGCAACTGCTCTATCGAATATCTATCCAGATTCTGTTTGTATTGCTTGATAATAGCCAAAGAATTGTTCAACATCCAGCCCTCCTCTTTACTCCCGATCCTTTACAGAACCTGTGCAGTTTCCCAAGCATGCCCGTCCGGATCGGCAAACTAAATGGTTTCGACTCGAACCAAACGGTCGGCCTTGTCAAAGCGATCTATATTCCGGTCCAGTTTGTGGCCATTGTAAAGGCTTCCAGGCCCGCTCGCCCGCTTCTCGGTAGAGCAAACGATCACATCTCCATTTCGAACCATTAATATGACCGATTCCACATCACTTGACTCTTGTTCACTACTTCGGAATTAGCTTTTACATGAATGCTAACCTTAACCCAAGTTACCAATAGAGCAGTCGTTAACTATTGACAACGGCATCTATTTGTTTTTTGATATCCCTCTCTGTTTCGCTCTGTATGACATATAGTTTAATACTATTTTTACTATTATGTTCCTCAATATGTTGCATAGCAGATTTTGTTAATGCATTATTTGTAACGAGTATTGTCTTCAGTTGTGTCAAGCCCCATCTTCACTCTATTCAATGAGAGAGCCAGTCACCAAGCGAGTGCAAACGTCCCGGCGCTCCTTCTGTTTATTCAATTATTTATTTGGAATGAGAAAACACCCGAGATGCTAGAAGTATTTCTATAGACCCAGCACAAACTCCTGCAAAATATTACAAATTAATCTTTCAATTGCAACGATGACGGAATTCGACCAGCCGACGAGTAAATGGCTTTTCAAGAAACGGAGTATTTCAAGAAGAAGGCAAAGAAAGTTACAAAATCGAAACGAAACACTGCGAACTCAGGCATCGGCACGGGTACGACATAGCGTCGTCCTCGGGTCTAATAGGAATGCAAATACAAGGGGCGATGGGCGATATTCGCGGTGAACTTGAAACGAATAATAAAGCTGGCAGACTATGGTCAAGGAAAAAATGCCTTAAAAAAAGCGGCACCTTCCGGAAAATCCGGATCAGGTACCGCTTTTTTATTCGCTTGATTCCTGGTCTCACCGAAAAATTGCTAGTTCTTCAGAGGCCTCTCACAAAGGATTGGTCTTTTAATATAGGTAAATGTGGCTCGGAGATATTACTTTTTAATAAGCAACGCGACAGACTCCACATGTGTCGTATGCGGAAACATGTCCACCGGAGTTACCTCCACTGTCTTATACCCGCCATCCTTCAGCACCCGCAAGTCCCTTGCCAGTGTCGATGGATTACACGATACATACACCACCCGTTCCGGCTTCATCGCCAGAATCGTCTCCAACAACCGCGGATCGCAGCCCTTACGCGGAGGATCGACCACGATAACATCCGCCGTAATCCCCTGCTCTTTCCAGTTAGGGATTACATCCTCAGATGCACCTACCTCAAACACTACATTACCCATACCATTCAAAGTGGCGTTCGCCCGTGCATCCTCAATTGCTTCACGTACGATCTCTACACCGTAGACCTGTTTAGCATGCTGTGCAAGGAACAATGAAATCGTCCCGATACCGCAATAAGCATCTATAACAGTCTCGTTTCCCGTAAGTCCTGCATACTCTACCGTCTTACCGTAAAGAACTTCAGTTTGAGCCGGGTTAACCTGATAAAAAGAACGGGCAGAAATCGCGAATTTCACATCGCCGATATAATCGTAAATAACATCGTTTCCCCAAAGGGTACGTGTTGTATCACCGAAGATTACGTTCGTCTGCTTAGTATTCACGTTCTGGCAGATGCTTGTAACAGCTGGGATTTCACGTTGGATCTCAGTGATCCATTCGTCCAGATGTGGGATGCGTTCGCCATTAGTGACGAGTACGACCATCATCTCACCAGTACGGAAGGCTTTCTTTACTACGACATGACGCAGTAAGCCTTTGCCGGACTCCTCGTCGTAAGCAGTAATGCCGCGCTTCCGTCCGATTTCTTTCACCTTGCGCACAACGTCATCGTTATCTTCATGCTGAATCAAGCATGTTTCCATATCGATGATCCGGTGGCTTCCTCTCGCGTAAAAGCCGCCCACAAGGCCGCCTTCTGTTACGCCGATCGGCACCTGAGCCTTGTTGCGATAACGCCAAGGCTCGTCCATGCCTAGTGTAGGGCGGACGAGAATGTCCTCTGTCGGATCCGTTCCAGCGTCTCCACCACCACTCACCTGGAGCTTCCCAATCCGCTCCAGGTTGTCCACCACCAGTTGCCGTTTCCACGCCAGCTGTGCGGCATAGTCCATATGCTGTAGCTGACAGCCGCCACACTTATCATAGATCTCGCAAGGCGCCGCGATGCGGGCGCTGCTCGCCTCTACTAAATTCAGCAGCTTGGCGTAGCCATACTGCTTCTTGGTCTTGAGCACCTTGGCCCGGACCTTCTCTCCGGGAAGAGCTCCCTGCACAAAAAGGGTAAAGCCTTCTACGCGGCCTACCCCTTCACCTTCATGGGTCATGCCGATAATATCGAGCATAACCTCATCATTTTTATTCACAGGCAGTCCGGCGACAGGCGCCTTGCCGACTGGGCGGCTGGTGCTGCGTCCACTGCGGTGTTTACTCATTATTTATTGTTCACTTCTTTCATTATCATCGCTGTATAAACCCACACTCTTACTTTCAATCAATCTCAGTTATTCTCAGCAAAAATCCGCAAATGCTGTGGCAAAATCCGGAATCGCCCTGGCAATTCTCCACCCAGTTCGCCATCCAAGTTCAATTGGACATGTCCTGGAGAGATTACATCCATCGCATCCGTACGGAAATAAATAACCTTCTTATCATTCAAATGCTCACCGCGAAGAGCCAATCTGACCAAACGGACAAACTCTGCCAGGTTGCATTTTTTAACCGCTATAACATCTAATAGACCGTCATCGATCCGAGCACCGGGAGCAAGCTTTTCGAAGCCGCCAACAGAATTCGTATTTGCAATCAGGAACAGCATGAACTCATCATGAATAACTTCCTGCCCATTGGCACGAATGATTAGCTCCTGAGGAGATAGGCTGACCATTTTTTCAATACCTTTTAAATAATACGCAAGCTGCCCTATCATGGTCTTCAGCTTACTAGGAACTTCATACGTCAGTTCGGTTAGACTACCGCCGCCTGCTATATTAATAAAATAACGGTCATTTGCCTTACCGATATCAATCGGACGTGTCTCTTGGCGAATGATCAGATCACAGGAATCTTCCCAGTTCTTCGGGATTCCCATTGCACGTGCAAAATCATTAGTAGTACCAAGCGGCAAAACGCCGAGCGGGGGAAGATTAGGCTTCTCCGCCATACCATTTATAACCTCATTTAAAGTGCCATCGCCACCGGCTGCTATGATCAAATCATAACCGCGTTCTACTGCATCTGCAGCAGCTAGCATAGCATCGCCTTCTCCGGTTGTTGCATGGCAGGTAGCTTCAATGCCACCAATATCCAGCCGGTCCAAAATATCGGCGAGCCGCTTCTTCATTTCTTCCCGTCCAGAAGTGGGATTATAAATCAATCTCGCAGTTTTCATTACCGGAACGCCACCTGTTTTTATAATAGAATAACCTAATTGATTATACCTAATTCGGACCACTACAATCAATGTTAAAGGCCCATTCATGCAAATATTCCATTATACAGCAATTAATGACACTAAGTTTAGAGAAAAACAACTATTTATATGTGTATGCAACAAATCCCGTATTATCCACGGATGTGGCCACTTTTTTTATGATTAAGTGTGCTCTGGTAAGTGCTTTATCGTTTCATTCGAATCTGTTCGAGGAGTGTCTCTACCTGTCTCTCAATCCAATGCGGAAGAAGGGGATGGGGCAGAAGCGTTTGACCAGAATATTTATAGTTTAACCCTTTAAGTCTGTTCGGAACCACATGCTTAGTAAAATAGCCTTCACTCAAAAAAAGCGGCGCCACCAGAACCTCGTGACCCTGCTCCTGCCAATACTCTACCTTGCTTCTTATACTATCCGGACTCAGCAGACCATAGTCGGCCGCCGCTACGCCACTTACCTCACGTACACGTCCCGCCAGCGAAGATATACCTTTCTGCCAGCGCTGCCGGAAGCCATCATATACACTGCCATGACCCACAAGCAAAATCGTCTCTCGCTTCGGTTCCGTAGACAGCTCACGTAGCTTGTCCCAGATCATTACAGCGATGTCCGGATCATCGTCGATAGGATAGCCGTAGTGAACATTAGCCTTCACTGAGAACAGCGCTAAATCCGTCTCACGTTCAGGCTCAGGTTTGGCGCCAAGTGCATATTCTATCTCATCGACATGTGTGCTTCCTGAGGAAACGAACAATGGGATCACAATAATATCTGTGATCCCTGCGTGTTCCAGCTCATTTATTCCATCTTGAATCAGACGGCCCTCTACCAGCTCTAAAAAAGAGACCACAACAGGAATCTCTTCACCTAGCGATAATCCGCTTACGGCTTCCTCTACGATTGACACCCAAGCCTTATCGCGAGAGCCATGACTGATAATAAGTACGCCCGGTACCATAAATTAGCGTCCCAAACGTTCCAGCGTTAATTTATATCCGTCATTGCCGTAGTTCAGGCAACGTTTTACACGGGAAATCGTGGCTGTGCTTGCGCCCGTCTCTGCTTCGATCTGGTTGTAGGTGGAGCCTTTGCCGAGCATACGCGCTACTTCCAGTCGCTGAGACAGCGATTGAATCTCGTTCACAGTGCACAAATCATCAAAGAACACGTAACATTCTTCCATATTTTTTAACGTTAAAATAGCTTCAAATAATTGGTCGATACTTTTATCATTCAACTTCTTAAGTTGCATCAGCTTTTCATCCCCTAAAAGTTCTATCAGCATTAGTTTCTCTAATTAAGCTCCGTACAAAACTAGCTCCGGAAACATAAACCTCATGCGACTATCCTGCCTTTACTAT
The DNA here is from genome assembly GCF_976954365.1 of Paenibacillus sp. Marseille-Q9583. NCBI lineage: Bacteria > Bacillati > Bacillota > Bacilli > Caryophanales > Paenibacillaceae > Paenibacillus > Paenibacillus sp. Marseille-Q9583. The sequence continues at coordinate 2,069 of NZ_CDRJTB010000003.1, read as the reverse complement.
ATTGCACTGGAGCGCATTTTTCAAGCATTAACGATTTCACGCTGTAAAGAGTGAAATCGATGGACAAACGTCCACCCGTGGCGCACACTCAATATGTATCAAACTACGTTTGTTTCTTCCTACATAAGAAATAGCACCTACACTATAGTACTACATAAGCGCCGAAAATCAAGCATGTACACGCTTTTTTCACTTCTTAAAGACGATTATAGGCATTCGCCCTTTTCCGCTCCTATCACGGGTAACCCGGGCATTCGTCTATACCGTATGTTCGCCCATGACATACAGTATAGCAAACCACTAACAAAGGAATGTGATATTATGCCTGATCATTACTATAATCATTCCCGCCGGAACCAGCGTTCACTGACCGATACTTATAATGCATCTGCTTACCCCGGGCTCAGTCCATATGCGCCTTCATCCTCCCCAGGAGAGAGCGGAATTCTTCCCGCTTTAGGAGCAGAAGCTGCCACTGAAACAGCTCTAGCGCTTCCTGCTGCTGAAGCTACAACAAAGGCAAGCGGCGGGCTTGCCGGATTGCTTAGCGGCTTAGGCGGTTTAGGCGGCGGGGGCGGAATCGGTGGGAATATGGAGCAAATCAAAGGTATCATCGACCGAATGGGCGGTATTGACGGGATCGTAAACTCCATGGGTAAGGTGCAGAAGGTGATGTCCGGCTTCCAGCAGATGGCTCCGATGGTTAAGCTCTTCATGGGTAGCTTCGGCAAAAACAAAGGCTCCTCAGGTGCACTAGCTGCCGAAGAGGATGCGGCGCTGTACAGCCCTAACAGACGCAAAAAAAGACGTTCCACCTCGACCCGCCGCAAATCCACTACAACCACACGCCGGCGCTCTACTCCCTCTACCGGAAAACGTCGCCGCAAATAGCGGTGACGTTTTATTTTTCACTTAAACCATCCACTACGCCGGAACCATCTGAACATACTAACACCCACCACCACCATAAATAGCAGAACGCCAAAATATCCATATTTCCATTCGAGTTCAGGCATCACCACGAAGTTCATCCCATAAATTCCGGCAATCAGCGTCAGCGGCATGAATACGGTAGTGATTACTGTTAGTGTTTTCATGATCGAATTCATCCGGTTGGAGTTAAGAGAAATGTAGCTATCACGCAGGTCCGCAGTCATTTCTCTATCCGCCTCAATCATATCCGACAGTTTTAACAAATGGTCATAGATATCGCCAAAATAAATCCGTTCCTCGCCGTTGCTCTGGACATGCTGCGAATTCAGAATCCGGTACATCAAATCGCGCATCGGCACAATCGTCCGCCGCATCTTGAGCAGCCTTCCGCGCACATTAAACACTTGGCTCATCAAATCCTCCACCGACTCACTGCCGCCACTGCTCTCCAGATCCGCAAGCTCGTCCTCTAAACTGTAGAGGCATGGAAAATACTTATCTACCAGCTTGTCCATTACAGTATATGCAGCCGCCATCGGACCACCCGACCAGCCTTTACGACTATGTATTTCACGCTTCACCTGCTCCCAAGCTTCATTCATCTCTGTTTTTTCCTGATGATGATAGGACACGAGGTAATTCGCGCTCAAAAAAAGGTCAATCTCTTCAGCATCCAGCGTCTCTACATTCAGCGCATGCAGCACAAAAAACTGCACTTCCTCATAATGATCCAGCTTCGGCCGCTGCAGTACATGCATACAATCCTCTATCGCCAAAGGGTGAAAATGAAAATAGTGATCCAGCAGCAGCGTCTCCTCTGCCGTAGGTGTAGCAAAATCTGCCCATATCCATGCATAATCCTCCCGCCGGATATCCTGCAGAGGTATGTCTGTCAGCACCTCACCTGTATGCGTCACCGCAAGTGTACGTATCATAAATGTTCCTCCGCTTCATCTTCTTCCACGCATCTATTGTACCGCAAGAAATGGAGTCTTCCAAAAATAACAAAAAAGAATCTCAGCCGAGAAGCCGTAGCTTTGAGGTTCCATTATTCAATAGCGTCCCATTCCGGAAAGGATGGAATACTCTTTAGTAAGTTTCGTTCATCCTCTTCTCCCTCTGATCATTCGGCTCAT